>RFXV01000240.1 GCA_009921445.1 Flavobacteriia bacterium | reverse complement strand
CATTACCAATGGGTTTTCAGAGATACAGAACATCAAGATGGAACGATCGGGACTGGCGCCATACTTCGATCGTGTATTCAGTTCTGAAGCTGTGGGTGTTCAAAAACCAGATGCGCGTGTTTTTTTACATGCCCTGAAGGAAACAGGAGCGAAAAGGAAAGAATCATTGATGATCGGAGACAGCCTGGAGGCGGATGTCCTCGGGGCGAGGCGCGTGGGTATGGAAGCCGTATATTTCAATCCGGCATCCAAGCCACACGGAGCGTCGTTGAAATTTGAGATACGCGATCTAAGGGATTTACTGCAGTGGCTCTGAGCATAGATATCAGGAAAAAATAGAACCTCTACTCAAGATCGATCATGTTGGAAAAAGTATTGCTCACCGGAATCTCTGGATTTGTAGGACAGCACTGCGCTGCTGAACTTCTTAAAGCAGGTTATTCGGTACGGGGTTCGCTCCGGGACAGCAGCAAAGGAGATGCGATCAGGAAGGCGTTTGAAGTAGGAGGGATCCCCACAGAAGAATTGACTTTCTGCGTGCTCGATCTTCTTAAGGATGAAGGCTGGGAGGAAGCCATGAAGGACTGCAGCTACATGTTGCATGTGGCATCGCCCTATCAGACCAGAGAACCAAAAGATCAGGACGAGTACATTCGGCCTGCAGTTGAAGGAACCATGCGTGCCCTGAAGGCTGCGCAAAACGCTGGAGTCAAAAAAGTGGTGGTCACCTCTTCCTTGGTAGCGATGCTGGGAGATGCCGATCGCTCCCTGGCCATCGCTCCCACGACATGGACCAACCCAGGATCCCGACATGCATCGGCCTATCTGAAGAGCAAGGTGCTGGCTGAGAAGAGTGCTTGGGCATACATTAAGGGTCTGAAGGAGGAAAATGCGATGCAGCTGACCACCATTCACCCTGGACCCATCTTCGGTCCGACCTATACAGGTGAAATGTCCGGTGCGTCCTTGTCCATGACCAAAGACTTGATCACAGGCAGGATGCCCATGCTTCCCAAGGCGGCGATCAATATGTCTGATGTTCGCGATGTGGCACAGATCCATGTGCAGGCTTTAAAGAACGACCAGGTAAGCGGCAAGCGCCTGATCGTGGCTACCGAACGCCCCTATAAGTTCATAGAACTGGCTCAGATCCTTAAGTCCAACGGATACAAGAAAGTGAGTACCAAAGAGGCGCCCATCGGCCTCATGAAATTCATGGGCTTGTTCGTAGCGGACATCAAAGGCATGCTCCCTTTTGTGGGCAAAACCTATAGTGCTTCCATAGAAGAGACCATGCAGCTGCTGGGATGGACCCCGCGCTCCATAGAAAAGACGATAACGGATACAGCCG
>RFXV01000239.1 GCA_009921445.1 Flavobacteriia bacterium | reverse complement strand
GAAGCCGTCCAGGCACCATTCAGAGACGTTGCCGTGCATGTCGAAGAGCTTCCAAGCGTTGGGCAATTTTGACGCTACTTCGTGGGCATATCGCTCCGACGATGCGTTTCCGTTACCGATATCCCCTCCCCACCAAGCATGGTCGCTGAGCTTCGATGCGTCATGGCCAAACGTGTAGGCCTTTCTTGAACCAGCACGGCACGAATACTCCCACTGGGCTTCAGTAGGCAGTGAATAGGACACGCCAGAAGGAATTTTTTCGGCCTCCCTCTCCAAGATCGTTAGTTCCTTGCAGAAGGCCACAGCGTCATCCCAAGTGATACCTACAGCGGGAAAACGTGGGCCTTTCTTTGCAAACGAATTGCTGACTGCCCCTTCCCAGGGAGAGTTGCCCATTACCTCCGTCCATTGCTCTTGCATCACTTCGGTGTCACTGATCAGGAACGGCTTGGATATGGTGACTTCGACTTGGCCCTCGTTGTTGTTCCGGCCTGGCTCACGATCAGAGCTGCCCATTTGAAAGGCTCCCGACGGAATAGGAACAAGCGTCATGCCGATGCTGTTTTTGATGGGAGCGGATCCATCGGCCGGAGCTGCTTTCTCGCCGACTTCTTCATCAGCAAGAGCCCCAGCAGCACAGATAGCAATGAGTATGAGCGATGCGTATTTCTTCATAAGAAAATCTCTTTAGTGATAATTGGTCTACATTCCGCTCAGCGAACACGAGCCCGAACTACAAAAGGAACGAGCGGATGAGGTGGAGCACGACGATCCCCCATACGGAAAGGGGATTTCGACCACGGTGGATTCCTGTCACGCATAGATGGTTTCTTTGCGAATCCTCCAATAATCATATGCCCGGCCCGACAAGTGGGTTGAGTATCGAACGGCCACATCACGGCTGCTCTCGCTACTGGAAAGCACATGGCAATCCTCTATCGACACTTCCACATCAAACTGCGCAAATCGGAGAGCAGCGGTCTTCCGAATTTGTGACTGGAGCGGAATGTCAAAGAAGCCTACGTAGGTATCGAGGTCTTCGCTTGATGCAGCGGCGGCGGTTGCCTCTAAGCTTTGGCGAATTTCCACGAGTTCACTGTTGGGGTCTCCCGCTGCAATGCCGGGAATCAATACAAAAACGGTGGCTAGGGCTGCGGCTCGCATAGACGTTGCTCTCCTGATGCCTAGCTAAGCGTTCCCCGGCCCCAAAACCGGAAACCAGCAACAGGAATTTTTTGCTTTTGCCGGTTTTGCCCGTGGTTCTCGCACGTCCAAAGGGAGAAAATCCCCAGGCGAGGAGATAGACTTTTCCTCGCTATGGTCGCCTCATACAAAACCACTGGATCCGACACCCAGCTGCAAGGCCTGCTTGATCAGTC
>RFXV01000238.1 GCA_009921445.1 Flavobacteriia bacterium | reverse complement strand
TGGGTACATCTTCCGACTCCTGCTCATTGCATAACAGGGAGAACCAACCTCCCTTCCTGCCCTGAAAAGCGATCTATTCGATCAGGATCCGTCTGTGAAGTGTGCTGCGTTCGGTTCGAATGCGGAGCATATAGAGTCCGTTGGGAACAGAACCCAGATCCAGAGCGGTTGCTCCCTGAACAAGTGAAGGCGCCCATCGGCCCACCAAAGCTCCCTTTGCATCCATGAGCTCGATGACGGACCATCCCCGATGAATGTCTGACCGAATGTGCAGAAGATCCCTCGTTGGGTTGGGATACAGCTGCCAGTCTCCGCTGTCTTCCGGAAGGCTCGCTCCGCAATTTGCCCACTGGATCTGAATGCTGTCCGTGCTGATGCAGCCATTGGTGTCGGTCACTTCGACATAATAAAGTGCGGGACCGTAGACGAGGAATGTAGAGTCGGTCGAGTTGTCCTGCCACCGATAGGTGCCCGGAAAGGAAGAAAGGTCGAGTATGATGGTATCGCCCATACAAATGGTCGTATCGGCGCCCAGGTCCACAGGATCCACTGCAAATGGACTCACCTCAAAGCTGTCCCTTGCCGTACAGCCGTCCACAAGGACGTCTACATAATACACCCCCGGCTGGTTGGCGATCAAAAACGTATCGGTACCCGCATTGGACCAACTGATCTGATCGAATGGACCGCCCTGGACATAGAGCGTCGCAGATCCCGTAGGACATACACGCGTATCCCCGGTGATCTGCACTGCAGGCAGGCTTTTGACAAAAACAGTTTTCGATGTGGAATCTGCACAACCTGAGACCGTATCTGAAACGATCATCTTTACCCGATACAGACCGACCTGGCCAAAGGTGCGCACCAAGGTGTCTGCCGAACCGGCTGCAGCATTGTTCTCGAACCAATTCAGGGTTTGGGCCCCTGTTGCCGTACTGACGAATTGAACGCTTTCTCCGAGACAGACCGTATCGCCGCTTGCACTGAAGCCGGCCTGGGCCGAACAACATGAAGCCACCGAAAGGCTGGCATTGATGGTAGAGACCACTGATCCATTTTCGACTCCATTGATCTGCACAGTGTAATTACCCGAAGGGATCAGGCCCATGGAGACCGTATGAGTAGGCGTCGCAAAGGCGGGCAGACAGATGATGCCGATCGAGTATTCCACATTCACCTGAATCGTATTTCCACTGATGGAAGAAGAAGTCCCCACGAACTGGGCGTTGATGCAGCCGATCTGCATAGCAACATCCACACTGGTCGGAGTACAGGAAGTGGCCGGCAATCCCTGGAAAGTGTAACCAGAGACCTGGACGACCTGTGCCTCAACAAATTGGACAGCCAGAGCGAATATCAGGATCCAAACCTTTTTCATTT
>RFXV01000237.1 GCA_009921445.1 Flavobacteriia bacterium | reverse complement strand
GAAGGCATCCGAATAGATCTTCAGCACATACATTCCCTTTGGCCATGCACGCGTATCCCATCTGGATTCACTGGCCACCGTGCGCGTGGCGATCAGGACCTTCCCGTTCAGATCTGTGAGTACGATCTGTGCGGAAATGGGGGCGCGGATGATGAGTTGTTCTCCCACCGGGTTTGGAAACACGGAGATCGCCAGAGAAGCCAAGGCATCGGCCACATTCAGCCCGCCCAGTGAAAGTGTATCCGAGGGCGCACTGTTCACGCCGTAAATGCCATTCGTAGTCATGTAATAATCTCCCTCTCCGCCAGCAGGCAGGCCACTTAGTAGGGCCGACCCGATCGCATAATCCGTTGTGCTGTCCACTACAGCGAAAACACCTCCTGGAGGACGGTGGTGGATCGCATAATGATTGAATTGAGAACCCGTATCCGCTGGTGCAGTCCAGTTGATCTGTACCGCTCCCGAAGAGTCGTAGGCAACTGAGTTAAGCACTGGAGGTTGGGGTGGAAGGATCTTCACTGTCACCAGAAGTGTTGCCAGAGCGGCTGCGGGTACCGGGCAAAAATCATCTTCCATGCGCAGCCCAAATGTGTACCGGCTTTCGAACGTGCCGTTGGCCATCTGTGCAAACAAATGATTGATATCCGTCTGCCAGCTGAAATCGACCTGATTGATCGTTGGATTGATGAATGTGGATTGGCCCGGAGTCGGAGTTATGGTCGCACAAGGCGGATAAGGACAACCGGCGCTGGGGTTGTTGATCGGCGCGAGGTTGACCCCTGTCGCACTGAATTCAACTTCCTGCGGCGCGAAGGAGATCGGCTGAAGGTCAAAGTCCGATCCGTTCAAACTAAAGGCAATGAGGTCGCCAGGCGATACTGTAGCCGAGAGAAGATTGCCATTGACGCTGATCGGGGCAGAAGCAGAATCGACCGTGACCAGAAGGTTGGGCGGTGTATTTGTATTGGAGCAACTGAGCATGGACGTTTGCATATCCCTGAAGACTTCCGCAATGAGTTGTCCAGATCTCCAGGCCTCCACTTTGACACATGACACAAAGGAACCCGCTGTGAAGCTCGTGAATGTGATCTGACCCGAAGTGTTGTCCAGGGAAGCAGGCACATTCATGGGATGCTGCGCCAGTCCGGGAAACGGACTGGAATTGGAATAACCAGAAAGCCACAGAACGGAGGGCGGCGAAATAGGTGGATTCCAACCTGAACCTCCATCGTCCAAAGGAGATGCCCAACTGTAGTATAAAGAGTCCAGATCCGGGTCTGAAGCGTAATGGTTGTATGAGACGGGGTAGTTGGTGCAGATCACTGTGTTGGCATTCCCTTCAAAAACGGGTGAGTTGTCGTAGCATGGATTGGCTGCCATT
>RFXV01000236.1 GCA_009921445.1 Flavobacteriia bacterium | reverse complement strand
CCATCACCTCCCTTCTTGTGACTGATGTAGTCCACACGATCGCGCACTTCTGGCACGGCATCCTGTGGACAACTGCTGATGCCCACAAGTTCCATGGCACACAGATCGGGAATGTCATCGCCCATGTAAAGCATTTCGTGGGGCTCCCATCCATAAGTCGCCACCAGATCGGCCATCGCCTCTGTCTTGTCCATGATGCCCATGTACACATCCTGAACGCCCAGCATTTTGAGCTTTTCCCGATAGGTCTCGTCAGATCCTCTTGAGATCACTGCCACATTGAGCCCGTTCTCCACAGCGCGGGCAATGGCATAGGCATCCCGCATATGGACACTTCGGGCGATCTGACCGCCCTCTAGAATGAGCGCCGTACCGTTGGTGAATACTCCGTCCATATCAAATATGAACTGCTGAACGAAGGCGATCTTCTGCTTATATATCTTTTCCACGCGACTCAAAGATAAAGCGACTCAGATGCCTGTAGAGCCTGCGCAAACGAATGTCTTTGAGCATCTTTATCTGCTTGCGCACACTGCCTAGATCGCCTCGGGCTGCAGGTCCTGTCTGACTCTGTCTTGGTCCGAGTTCAATGGCTTTGTCCGCTGTTTCCCGGATCAGCGGGTGGAGCAGATCGAAGGGAAGCTCGTTTCTGGTCATCCATTCCTCTGCAGCAGCGTACATCTGATTGGTGAAATTATTGGCGAATACAGCTGACAGGTGGAGGTGCTTCCGTTTTTCGGAATCCATGCGGATGCTCTCAAGACCCAATGAGGAACAGAGGTGCTCCAGCCAAACCATATCCTTCTTATCATCTGCTTCCAGGCAGACGCGCAAACCTGCGGCATCGATCTTCCGTCCTTTCGTCATGGTCTGAGGAATGTAAAACACTCCGCGCCTATTGCCCTGCAATACCTCCATCGACTTGGGCCCGGAAGTATGAATAAGCAGGCGATCCATATCCTGCAGCCGACTGGAGAGCTCAGAGAGCGCCGGGTCACTGATGGCCAAAATGATCACTTCCGCTTCCAAAAGGGGATGCAGTTCGGTGCACTGGAGGGTGGATTCACGCGGAATGAAGTCCGAGAAGCCAGCAGTATTACGGGAATAGTGATAAGCCAGAGGCACATCGCCTGCCCGAAAAAATTCATAGAGCTGCCAGGCAAAATTGCCAGAACCCAAGAGCGCTATTTTTTTTTGAACCGATCCCATACGCACCGAGCCAAATTATTGAATTCTCTGTCGGATCGCAGGCCGGACCAACACACTAAGACCTGGACATCCGAATGCGCTCCACCACCGCAAGTATGCTGCCCACAGCGATCAGGACCGAACCGATCCACAGCAGATTGATCATTGGAAAGAGAATGGCCTTCATCACGAT
>RFXV01000235.1 GCA_009921445.1 Flavobacteriia bacterium | reverse complement strand
GGGTGACACACAAACAACCCTCGCCAGCCGCTCCGGCACATTTGAATGGCAGGGCTGCCAAGAGATCTGATCCCCTGCGATCACTCCGGGCGCCATCGAAAAACCGGTAACGCCGCTGACCTGGCCTCGGTCATCCCCGCAGCCAGCAGAGACGATGAGGAACAAGCCGCAGAAGACGTTGCCACTATGTCCCAACCAGCGTGGTCGCTGTATCAGCGGGTTTGTCAGTTTGAAAAAGAGCCCGCGACGGTCGCCGACCATTCTCAACTTAATCAAGCACGTTCGAAACTGTGCCAGGTTTCCGTGGCGGGGGCGGACCCGTGCGTGGTGGCGGTTTTTCGCCAGCGTTAAAGCCAGAACTTCGCGTAAAGCTGAAGGTGGTCGTCGGTTGCCAGCCAGCAAAAAACTGTTCGTTGTCCATCACCTTCCGGATGGCGAGGTACTCCTCAAATGAATCGGGAGCAACCTGGAAGTTGAGGTAATACTTTCGTTGCGTCCCGAACACGGTCCGGCGAAACCAGCCACGAATCGCCTGCTGGGGCTCCTCCCCTGCCTCTTCCTTCGGTGTCAGGTCAATCGCTAAATTTTTGCCCTGCAGTTTGAGCTTGGCCTCAAAATTCTTCAGTGGGGGCGGGTTCTTGTTGAACTCCTCAATCACAATATTGGCGGCCTGGGCGTTCGGAAGCCAATTATCTTCTGATACCGGAAGTCTCCGGGACGCGATGATGTACTTGATCCTGTTTTTCACAGCATTGGCCATCTCGTCACCGGGATCGATAACCGGAATCACTCGACCGTTTTTGACGAACACGTCTCGCCGCTCCAGCTGTGGCCTGCCAGTCTGAGGATCGATCATCGGTGGCCGCGGCGTTGGCGGTCGAACCTCCTTCGGGGGCGGCGGAACGGGGATTTTAGTCTTGCTTAGCTGGGCAATCAGATCATCCCGGGCAACGGTGTATTCCTTGGCTTCTTCCTCGAGTTTTGCAAGCTGGGCAATCAGTCGCTGGCGAAGTTTCTCAGCTTCGAGCTTGGCCTTTTCAGCCGCCTTTTCCGCTGTCTCAGCGGCAATACGGTCCGCCTTGGCTCGCTTCTCAGCGGCCTCTATGTCGTCACGAAGTGCTCGGAGGAGCTTCTCGGGGTCGATCTTCTCCTGTTTCTTCTCCAGGGCGATTGCCTGGGTTACCTGATCTATTTTGGCTTTCGCCTCCTGAGCCTGCTGCTCGATCTTTTTCAGCTCTTCAGGATCGATCTTTTCGATCATCTCCTCCATTCGCTTGGCTGCTTCCTGGCTGGAGATCTGCACCGCGACGAGCACGATGACAAGAATGCCCACCACGTTGGTGAGGGCATCAAGCAGCGAGTCCATGTTGCCGCCAGTGGC
>RFXV01000234.1 GCA_009921445.1 Flavobacteriia bacterium | reverse complement strand
TTCGACTCAGTTGCGCCAGCCTCGCCGCAGCTTCCGCCGCTGCGAGATCCAATCTGCTCAACCGTGGTCAACCATTTCAGCTGCTTCCGATCGCTGTTGTTCCAGTTGTAAATCGCTCTGACAGTATTGCCTTCCTGCGCGCAGAAGAGGCCTTTGTTGTTGTTGTCTTCGGTGGGTAGGTAGGTCTCACGCTCGGCACACACATCGGGGCCGTTGGAAGTCAGGATGTGGAAGTCGGCGTATTCGTATTCCTGTCCATCTACGGTGCACTGGAAAGCGTCTTTGTTGGCCTGTGAGGATTCCACCTCTTGCCAATCAGCCGACTCACAGGCGGGCGGGATGCACTTTGCGCCGTCGGTACCCCACTGGGGTTGGCCTTTGTTGCACCACTGCAGCCCTGTGGCCGGATCAATTCCAGTCCAAGTTGCCTCGGTATTGTCTCTGAAGCCCTTCGGTTGCGCATCGATGTTGGTGACGTTCCAACCGGACAAATCCTGATTAAATGATTTCGCATTTTCGAACATGTTCGACATGTCCGCAGCGCTCGACGTATCCCAGTTTCCGATGTCCTGATTGAAGGCGCTTGCTTCGCTGAACATGTAGCCCATGTCATCCACTTGTGAAGTGTCCCAATCGCCGATGTCCTTATTGAAGGCGCTTGCATTCTGGAACATGTAGCCCATGTCATCCACTTGTGAAGTGTCCCAATCGCCGATGTCCTTATTGAAGGCGTTTGCATCCTGGAACATGAAGACCATGTAATCCACTTGTGAAGTGTCCCAAGACCCGATGTCCTGATTGAAGGCTCTTGCTGCCCGGAACACCCCCGTCATGTCGGTCACAGATGAAGTGTCCCAAGACCCGATGTCCTGGTCGAAGGCTTTCGCCGATAAGAACATACGGTTCATGTCGGCCAGGTTACTGGTATCGAGGCCCGCAATACCTGCCCCACCCACACCTGCCATGTTCGAGAACGCGTGCTTGCCAGTGGCCAGTTGATTTGCGCAGCGATTCGACTCAGTTGCGCCAGCCTCGCCGCAGCTTCCGCCGCTGCGAGATCCAATCTGTTCAACCCTCTCCAGCCATGTCAGCCTCTTCTTACGGCTGCTGTTGTCCCAGTCGTAAATCGCTCTGGCGGTATTACCTTCCTGCACGCAGAATAGGCCTCGGTTGTTGTCATTGGTGGGCAGATAGGTCTCACGATCGGCACACACATCGGTGCCGTCGGTGGTGAGAATGTGGAAATCGGCGTAGGCGTAATCGTTGAGGCCGATCGAGCAGAAATAACCCATGGTATTCGCAGGCACCGTCCAGTCAGTGACGGCATCGCAAGCAACAGTTAGTGTCTCCGTGACCTGAGCCGAGGGGGTGCCCGCGTTGCCTTGGGCATCTACCGCACGAATTGTGAC
>RFXV01000233.1 GCA_009921445.1 Flavobacteriia bacterium | reverse complement strand
AGCGGATCAACCGCTATTTCGGTGCCCTCACCCATTCCTTCGGCGTGATGGAAAAGGGCATGGACCGAAAGCAGTTCCTGGATTTCCGGATGTCGCTGATACCGGCAAGTGGGTTCCAGTCGGCACAATACAGGATGATCGAGATCCACGCTACAGACTTCGTTCGGCTCTTGCACAAGGACCAGCGGGAAAAGTGGCCCATGCAGAAGAGGACATCCCCGCAATGTTCGAGCACATCTATTGGAAGGAAGGTGCCATCGTGGCCAAAACGAAAGAAAAGACCCTGACCCTTCGTCAGTTTGAAAAGAAGTACAGCGATGAACTGATCCGACTCGCGCAGCGGGTACAGGGCCGGACGCTTCGTTCCATTTACCGCAAACTGGCCGAAGGATCAGCGGAGCTCGATGAACTCAAGAATGCCCTTCGAACCCTCGATCTTCAGGTCAATGTGAACTGGCCTTTGCAGCACTACAAAACAGCTGTTGCCTATTTGGCGGCACGGCCAAACGACATCCGCTCCACCGGTGGAACAAATTGGCAACAATATCTCCCACCGCGTTTTCAAAAGCGCATCTTTTTCCCTGAGCTTTGGACGGAAAAGGAACAGGAGGAATGGGGAAAGAGTTGGGTGGAAGACACCCTGAGCGAGCTTCGCGGACAGCAGCAGTAGATCCATCGGTCCATGAATTGGGTTAAGGCCTTCTATCTCATCGGGATCCCGTGCTTTCTCCTGCATGCCTGCGCCACAGATGCGGTGCAAATTGCAGATGATGGCCCGTCTGAGGAAGAACCGCCGAAAAAACCTAAAGTGGAATTCGGCCTGGTCGTCGATTCCCTGGAGCACAGCACCCACAGCATTCGTTTTGGCGAAACCTTCTCCGGCATACTCGATGCCGCGGGCGTCGATCGGCAGACTCAATTCCGCATTCAAACGATGGGATCCGACGTGTTCGATCCGGCGCGTATCCAGGAAGGAAAGACCATCCACTTCTACCGCTCTGTTCAGGACAGTGCCCAGGAGGTTCGTCACATGGTATACGCCGAAAGCGTCCTCACCTACGTGCGTATCGATCTAAAGGACAGCCTACTGGTGCAGCGCATCCAAAAGGAAGTTCAGCTTCGGGAACGCATTCTCAGCACCTCGATCCGTTCCTCTCTCTACGAAGACCTTCTGAAGGACGGGGGATCGGTCGATCTCGCTCTGAAAGTGGCCGATCTCTACGCCTGGAGTATCGACTTCTTCCGGCTGCAAAAGGGCGATGCGCTCGTTGTGGCCTACGACGAACAATTTGTAGACGACAGCGTGCGCGTGGGGTTGGGGAATATCCGCCACGCACGCTTCCGCCATGCGGATAAGAATTTCGATGCCTACCGCATGGAGTCCGATGGCCGGCTGATCGACTACTACGACGAGGAAGGGCGCAGCCTCAGGAAAGCCTT
>RFXV01000232.1 GCA_009921445.1 Flavobacteriia bacterium | reverse complement strand
CCTTTTTCCTAAGCTCAAACCAGAAAGTGTGATCGAAGTATCCGGCGAGGTGCGGGCCCGGGACGAGGGTACGGTCAATTCCAACCTACCCACTGGTGGGATCGAGCTTTTTGCCCACTCCATCACGGTTCATAACCAGTCGAAGACGCCCCCATTCCCGATGGATGATTCCGCGGATAAAGTGAGCGAGGACCTCCGTCTGTCCTACCGTTACTTAGACCTCCGCCGGCAGTCCAACCTAAAGGCCCTGAAACTGCGTCACCGGGCGTCCCATGCTATCCGCCAGTATTTTGACGGACAGGGATTTCTCGAGGTGGAAACACCTATCCTTTTCAAGAGTACACCCGAAGGAGCCCGGGAGTTCCTCACTCCCAGCCGTTTGAACCCTGGGAAATTCTATGCCCTGCCCCAGTCCCCCCAGCAGTACAAGCAAATGCTGATGGTCGCCGGAATCGAGCGCTATTACCAGCTCGCCCGCTGCTTCCGGGACGAGGATTTGCGGGCCGACCGCCAACCCGAGTTTACTCAGGTGGACCTCGAAATGTCCTTCATCGACCGAGAGGATATGTATGCTCTGATCGAGGGCCTGCTTCAAACTGTTTGGAAAGAAACCCTCGGCGAGGAAATCCAGACTCCTTTTCTACGCATGCCCTACCACGAAGCAATGAACCGATTCGGTTCGGATAAACCTGATATGCGCTTCGGGATGGAGATTCATGACTTTTCCGAAACTTTCGCCTCCTCCGACTTTAAAGTTTTCGCGGGTGCTGTACAATCCGGTGGTGCGGTAAAGGCATTCAATGCCAAGGGACTTGCTGATCTTACCCAGGGCGAACTGAAGCACCTTGAGGACTGTGCCAAATCGCTGGGAGCCAAGGGGCTCGCTTTTATTAAATCTGAAAAGGGCGAATGGAAATCCCCCATCCTCAAATTTCTCTCCGACACCGAAAAGGAAGCCCTCAGGGAGAAACTTGCGGTGGAAGATGGCGATGTCGTTTTCTTTGCCGCTGGTGCATGGGAGAGTTCCTGCAATATTCTTGGGCGCGTACGGCTGGAGGCGGCCACTCTGTTGGAAAAGCGCGGACAATCCCTCCGCGATCCCAAGGATTGGAAATTCCTTTGGGTCATCGATTTCCCGCTGATGCATTATGAAGAAGAGGAAGGTCGCTATGTCGCCTCCCACCACCCTTTCACTGCACCGGTCGAGGAAGACTTGGAATTTCTCGACTCCGATCCCAAGAAAGTACGCGGTCAGCACTACGATATCGTGCTCAATGGAGTCGAGCTGGGTGGTGGAAGCATCCGGATTCACCAACCCGATGTACAAAAGAAAGTATTTGAGGATGTACTGAAGATTCCTGCGGATGTGGTACAGAGCCGGTTTGGTTACATGCTCGAAGCCTTTTCATACGGTGCTCCCCCGCATGGTGGGATTGCCCTTGGTCTCGATCGTTTGGTAACAATTCTCTGCAACCGTGAGAGTATCCGTGATGTCATTGC
>RFXV01000231.1 GCA_009921445.1 Flavobacteriia bacterium | reverse complement strand
TTTGCACGGTCCTGAGAGTAGTTGCTGGATTCAGCATACAGGTATTGGCCATTGCCTGTCGTATGATCGCCAGAGGGTCCGGAGAAAAGACTGGGCGTCAGGCCGCTTCCTGTTCCCCAGAAATATTGGGTAGTGCCATTGCCGGCCAATTCAGGCGGAGTGACAACCCAGTTGCTATCAAGCGAACCATTCAGATTGTTCCCTCCAATGCCGGGAACGAAGTTCAACGAATCAAAGTTTTCGTGATACGGCGCCGTAAAAGAAGCGGTGACTTGTGCATTGAGGTGCACAGCACTCAACAATGAACAACACAGTAGAAAACAAATACCTCTATACATCATTTAAAAAACCTAAACAACGCGTCGAAGGTTCACAGGCTGTAGATCAGGCGAAAATCCAGTCGATCCCAATAAAAGCGGTCCGTGGTTCGGGCATCACCGGTTGAACGGAACATGGGGGACCACGAAAGCCCCAGGGCCCATCCAGGACGCAAAAAATATTGTGTGCCCAATTCGATCCCTGCCGCATACCTCAGGTCCCGATCGATCACGGCCACAGAAGTTCCCAGATCGAAGGATGTTTTCTCGATGAATCCAATGCTCATGGATACACCCATCAAATGATCCCATCGGCCGTGGGAACTGCGCCATCCAAACCGGATCGGAATAGAGTAGGAGCGTGTGCTGCGCATCTTCTCAAGTGTGTGAAGACGGAGCAATTGTTGAGTATCCGGAACCATGACCACCACCGTATCAAAAGTCTCTGCGTAAAAGGTGTCCACTTGCCAGTGTCCCTGATTGATCCCAGCGATGATCCAGCTCGAATCGATCTTACTTACCCCCCAAGAGCTCTGAACGATGTTTTGGGGCTGCCAGTCGATGCTCATCTCTTCGGACCAATGATCGTTCCTGTAGATGAGATCATCCTTGATGTAGTCGACTCCGATGCCCAAATAGTGTCGCTTATTCAGCCATAGAAGGCCCAGTCCCTGGCCGGTTCCCATGGAAGAGGCGAAAGTGGAGAACACCGCGAGATCAGGTCCTCTGAGCCATGCATCTTTTTTATTTGCTTTCGCCAAGACGGATTCGGCGGGCAATGAAAGCCCTGTATATTCCTGCATCTTCAAGAAGCTCAGCTCCAAATGATCGATGTCCACGGCATACGAAACTTCGATATCAGCCTGCATCGTCCGATCAACATCCCTTGAGGAAACTGCCGCCATTTTAGCGGATATAAGTTCAGATCCAGACGCGGTTTGGGCCTCGGCAATGAATGATATCTTGGGCGCGCTGCTCTCGGATCCATCACCGGCTTTTTCGAATGAAATACTCGCAGGATCAGCGGGCGCAAGTCCATCGGTTAGAGAGTGGGTGGATTCTAAATGCGCATCCTCTATATCTGCAGGTGCAGCCGACACTTGTTTCATGGTTTTGATCTCTTCGGGACGCTGCAACAACTGATCTTCATGCAGGATGAAACCCGATGGATTACTCGCTGCATGACCAAAAGCAATGGCTCCAACGATGAGCC
>RFXV01000024.1 GCA_009921445.1 Flavobacteriia bacterium | reverse complement strand
TCGAGAATGAATTCGGTCTGAGCAAGATCGGGCTGCCATTTTCTGAGGGCTTCTGTATCCAGCAGGCCATTCTCGACCAGGGAAACATCCACGTGCAGGCGCGTGGTCGTATAGGAATCTTTCAGACCGGCCGATACCAATCGGTCTTCGCCCTCTACCCGGTGGACCAGTGCACTTGTGCCCAAGATCATGCCCTGGTTGATCAGGCGTTCGAAGGGTTCTTCTGAGCCGACCCATCCGAGGTCTTTCAGGAACTTTTGCCAAAAGCGCGAATAGAGGAGATGTCCGGTGGCGTGTTCCGCTCCGCCGAAATACAGATCGACCGATCGCCAATAGGATTCGGCTTGACGCTCGGTAAATCCGCTTTGCGCATTCGGGCTCATGTAGCGCAGCCAGTACCAACTCGATCCAGCCCAACCGGGCATGGTGGTACATTCAATGGCATGCCCCTCACCGTTCGGAACAACGCCTTTTTCGGGCAGATAGGACCAATGCTGGGCGTTGCCCAGCGGCGGATCTCCATCTTTTGTCGGCAAAAAACTGCTCACCTCGGGGAGTTCAAGCGGCAGGTGTTCATCCCGCACCTTTTTCGGAATGCCCTGCTCGTAATAGATGGGAATGGGCTCGCCCCAGTAGCGCTGCCGTCCAAAGGCGGCATCGCGCAGTTTGTACTGCACTTCTCGCTGTCCAAGCCCCTCGGCTTCGAGAATGTCGAGCATCTTTTTCTTTCCCTCTTCCACATTCAGCCCATCGATGAGCGGACTGTTGACAAGAGTTCCTCCCTTGCTCTCAAAAGCTTCTTTCTGGACATCTCCACCTGCCACCACTTCCACTATGGGAAGGCCGAACTTTTGGGCAAATGCGTGGTCCCGCGCATCGTGTCCCGGGACGGCCATCACCGCGCCTGAACCGTAGCCGGCCAGCACATAATCGGCCACCCAGATGGGAATGGGCTCCTCGGTGAGCGGGTGAAGGGCATAGGATCCAGTGAAGACCCCACTTACTCTTTTGGTTTCGCTCATTCGCTCCCTTTCCGAACGCCGAGCTGCCTCTTTCCTGTAGGCATCGACTTGCCCTTTACACTCCTCGGTCGTCCACTGGGAGACGCCTTCATGTTCGGGCGCAAGGACCAGGAAAGTAGCTCCGTAAAGGGTGTCGGGTCGGGTGGAAAATACTTCGATCGTATCGTCCGACTGCTGCACGGAAAAGCGCAACCGAGCGCCCTCTGACCGTCCGATCCAGTGCCTTTGAGATTCTTTGAGAGATTCGCTCCAAGCGATCGTATCCAGCCCGTTCAGCAAGCGCTCTGCATAGGCGGTGATGCGCAGGCTCCATTGCGTCATTTTCTTGCGTTCCACAGGATGACCGCCTCGCTCTGAAAACCCATCTTTCACTTCGTCATTGGCCAGTACGGTCCCGAGTTCAGGGCACCAATTGACAAAGGCGTCGGAACGATAGGCCAGTCTGTAATGCTGCAGAAATTCGGAGCGTTCCTGTTCACTCATTCCGCTCCACTGCTCCGGTCCGATCTCCTCTTCCTTGCCTCCGGCTGCCGAAAGCCCTTTGCTTCCCTTCTTTTCGAGCCATTCCACAAGCTCCTGTATCGGTCGTGCTTTATCCAGTTCGCTGTCGTACCAAGAATCAAAGAGCTTCAGGAAGATCCATTGGGTCCAGCGATAGAAGGCGGGATCCGAGGTCTGTACCTCCCGCGACCAATCGAAAGAAAAGCCCAAGGCATCGAGCTGTTCTCTGTAGCGGGCCACATTCTCCCGGGTCGTATCTGCTGGATGCCGCCCTGTTTTGATGGCGTATTGTTCGGCGGGAAGACCAAATGAATCGTAGCCCATGGGGTGCAGCACCATGAATCCGCGGTGTCGCTTGTAGCGCGAGACGATGTCCGAGGCGATATAGCCCAATGGATGCCCCACATGAAGTCCGGCTCCAGAGGGATAAGGAAACATGTCCAGTACATAGAATTTTGGCCGCTCACTGGATTCAGTGGCCTTGAACAGCTCCTGCTCCGCCCACATTTTCTGCCATTTGCCTTCGATCTCTGAGGGCGAGTATTCCATGATGCACGTGTGCTTTTTGAACCCTGCGAAAGTACAATTGGTGTTCTGCATCCCGAGGAAAAGGGTTTCGCTAATTTTGACCGCATGTCTGCAGGTTCGGATAAATTCAATCGACGGCGGCTGAGGAGCTCCTATGCCTCGGTCGTGGTCTCCATCTCCCTGGTCTTGTTTCTTTTGGGTGTGTTGCAGCTGCTTTTGCTAAACGCCGGACAGGTGGCGCGCATGGTGAAGGAGAACTTTGCCGTTCAGGTCATCCTAAGGGAAGACATCTCAGAGCTTGACCGAATGACCATGCAGAAGGAACTGGCCCTGGCCAGTTACGTGAAGAGCGTGCGTTTTGTCTCAAAGGACGAAGCGGCCAAGGAACTCACTCAGCAGCTCGAAGAGGATTTCATTTCCTTTCTGGGCTACAATCCACTCCAAGCGGCCTTCGATCTGCGCCTGCATGCCGAATACGTCACCCCAGGGCAATTGATCCGCATCGAGAACGATCTGGATGCGCTGGAATATGTGGACTATGTGCTTTACGACAAGCCGCTGCTCGCCCTGATGAGCGAGAACATCAAGCGGATCGGGATCGGTTTGATCTTCGCCAGCATACTCCTGCTTCTGATCTCCATTTCGTTGATCAACAGTTCCATCCGGCTGGCCATTTACAGCCGAAGATTCCTGATCAAGACCATGCAGTTGGTGGGCGCCACCCCCGGTTTCATTCGAAAGCCCTTCCTGAAGAGAAGTGCCCTCCACGGATTGCTCGGTGCGGTGGTCTCCGCAGTTCTCCTCGCTGGTCTTTTGTCGCTCCTTTTTTCTCAGCTGCCCGAACTGCAGCAGATCATGATGCCCTGGCACTACGCAGCCACATTGGGGGCATTGTTCGTGACCGGCCTGCTCATCTCTTTGATATGTACTTATTTTGCCGTTCGGCGTTATTTAAGCCTGAAGACAGATCAACTCTACTACTGATTTCTCATGAAAGACACCTTCATTTTCGGACGCCGCAACTATGTGTTCATGATCGCTGGCCTGCTGCTCATCGCGGCGGGTTATGTATTGATGGCCGGGGGCGGATCTGAAGACCCCGCGGTCTTCAACGATGCCATATTCAATACCCGCAGGCTGGTCATTGCGCCCATCCTCGTGCTTTCCGGTTTTGGAATGGAGCTGTATGCCATCATGACCCGTTCCAAATGAACCTGATCGAGGCGCTTCTCCTCGGGATCATCCAGGGGCTTACCGAATTCCTTCCTGTAAGCAGCAGCGGCCACCTCGAACTGGGCAAAGCGCTGTTCGGAGATGATCTGGAGGCCGAAGAGAGTTTGCTGTTCACTTTGGTCATGCATGCAGCCACGGCCTTGAGCACCATCATCGTATTCAGAAAAGAGATCGGTACGCTTTTCCGCGGACTGTTCTCCTTTTCATGGAATGAGGAAACGCAGTATTCAGTGAAGATCATTCTGAGCATGATACCAGCAGCAGCGGTTGGCTTGCTCTTTGAAGAGCAGATCGAGCACTTGTTCGGCGGCCAACTTGTTTTGGTCGGAGGAATGCTTTTGCTGACCGGCCTTCTGCTTTTTCTGGCCGACAAGGCGAAGAATACAGACAAGGAAGTGGGTTTTGTGAACGCAGTACTCATAGGAATCGCCCAGGCCATCGCTATTCTGCCGGGCATTAGCCGTTCGGGCGCGACCATATCCACATCGGTCCTTTTGGGCATCGATCGGGCGAAAGCCGCCCAGTTTTCCTTCCTTATGGTGGTCCCGCTCATACTGGGCAAGTTCATTCTGGACCTTAAGGATCTCTTTGGCGGCACAGTGGCTTCGGGAGATGGAGAACTTTCTGCCCTGGCCGTTGGATTTGCAGCTGCTTTTATCAGTGGGCTTTTTGCATGCAGGTGGATGATCCATTTGGTGCGCCGCAGCAAGCTGGTCTATTTTTCCATCTATTGCTTTGTGGTTGGGAGCCTGACGCTCTTTCTGGCCCTGAATGCCTGACCAAAAATTTCCATCGCCAGAGGAATTTCTCGAGGGGCAGCTTCTGCTCATCAACAAACCTTTGGAATGGACTTCCTTTCAGGCGGTTCACTTCATCCGTTCCTGCCTCAGAAGATATACGGGTCAAAAGAAGATCAAAGTAGGTCATGCGGGTACGCTCGACCCATTGGCCACCGGTCTGTTGTTGGTGTGTACGGGAAGAAAGACCAAAGAGATCGAACAGTTCATGGGGCTCCCCAAGGAGTACACAGGAAGGATGCAGATCGGGTCCACCCGACCGAGCCACGACAGGGAGACCGAGATCGGTGAGCGCTTCGAAACCAGTGACCTCAATGAAGAGTTGATACAAGAGGCCATGGGCACTTTCTCTGGTTGGATAGAACAAGTACCTCCTGTGTTTTCGGCCATTCGAAAACAGGGCAAGCGCTTGTACGAATCGGCCCGAAAGGGTGCCGTGGACGAAGGCGAACTGCAGGCCAGAAAGGTGTTCGTTGAGGAATTCAAAATGGAGGCCTACGATGCGGAAACAGCCCTTCTAACTTTCTCGCTGAAATGCAGCAAAGGCACCTATGTTCGCTCCCTTGCCCGCGATCTGGGCAGTGCATTGAACAATGGCGCGCACCTCGAATCGCTGAGAAGAACAAGGATCGGTCCCTACGACCTCTCAGAGGCCTTGGAGCCCAAGACATGGGCAGCCGCTATTCCGCGGGAGTAGAACGAGTCTCGGATGGTTCTGGCAACGGGTCTTCCCACAGGTCTTCATTGAAGGCTTTCACCTTTGAAAATCCATAGAGTATAGAGATGCCCCCAAAAGCAAGTAGGAGATAAAAAAAGAAGACGACGCGAAGCATGAAACTGTTGGAGTCGTAGGGGCCGAGAATGACTTCTTCCGGCAAGAAGACAAAGGCACAAGCAAAGGACAGTGTGCCAATGAAGGCGGCGCAATGGGCAAAGCTGCGCAAGGGCCACATCCAAACTTTCCTCATGGGATGAAGCGGCTTTCCCCAGCGTGCGAGTTCGGCAAATCGTCCGTCTTTCAGACGAGCCAGAAGAATTCCTCGGTTCACTGGTTTTCTCGGCTCGACCATGGGTTGTGGGATAAGCAGAAAGAGCGAAGAGACCGGATGACCGGTCTTCGTCTCTAATTGCTGCAGCGCCTTGATGCCGCTGTATCCGATCCGGTGCCGGGCGCTGGGAAGGGCAACCATTTGAAGACGTTGCTTTTTGCCCCATTGACGCAGCAGCGGTTCGTGCCAGATCGGGTAATCAATGGCCCTCTCTCCCGACAAAGCCTCGCCGACCTCATTTTTTGAAGCCAGGCGCTCCTCCATGGCGTCGTCCCGCTCATCCAGGCGCTGGTATAGCCTCCGAAAAGCCCTTAGGGCGTAGCGCTCATCTCCGGGATTCAGATTGTGCCCCGATTCTTGCACTTCTGACATGTTCCTTAAACGCTCCAGTCGGCCAATAGTTTCGGCCTAATCCCTTGACAAAGGGGGTCACGAAAATGTACCTTTGTGCTCTTTTTTATCTGAAAAACCACTGTGCTATGGCCATGAAAATGAAATTGTCCCACTTCCAGTACGATCTGCCTGAAGAATTGATCGCCCAGCACCCCACTGTGAACAGGGACGAATCACGGCTTATGGTGGTGAACCGAAAAGAGGGCACTTTCGAGCATAAGCGCTTCGATCAGTTGCTCGATTACTTCGAAGACGGCGATGCCATGATCATGAACGACACCTTGGTGTTTCCTGCCCGTATGTACGGAAACAAGGAGAAGACCGGTGCCAAGATCGAGGTGTTCTTGCTGCGAGAGCTGAACTCCGAAAGCCGTCTGTGGGACGTTTTGGTCGATCCGGCGCGCAAGATCCGCATCGGCAATAAGCTCTATTTCGGCGAAGACGACAGTTTGGTGGCCGAGGTGATCGACAACACCACCTCGAGGGGCCGGACGCTGCGTTTTCTTTTTGATGGCTCTTACGAAGAGTTCAGACAAAAACTCAAAGACCTCGGCGAGACACCTTTGCCCAAATACATCAAGCGGGAAGTAGAACCCGAAGATGCAGAGCGTTATCAGACCATTTTCGCCAAGCACGAAGGAGCTGTTGCCGCACCGGTCGCTGGACTGCATTTCAGCAAGCAACTGGTCAAGCGTATGGAGATCAAAGGAGTGGATTTCGCCACTGTCACTCTACACGTAGGATTGGGAACCTATCGCCCGGTGGAGGTGGAGGACCTCAGCAAGCACAAAATGGACAGCGAGCAGTTCATCATCACACGGGAAGCCTGCGATGTGGTGAATAAGTCGATCCTGGCCAAAAAGCGGGTCTGTGCTATCGGAACGACTGTGATGCGCGCGATCGAAAGCAGTGTCAGCACGACCAATACGCTGAATCCCCACAATGGATGGACCAGCAAGTTCATCTTCAATCCGTACACATTCCGTCTGGCAGACAGCATGGTGACCAACTTCCATGCGCCGATGTCGACCCTCATGATGATGACATCTGCCTTTATCGGGCATGAACTTTTGAAGGAGGCCTACGCCACAGCCATCAAGGAAAAGTATCGCTTCCTCACCTATGGAGACGCGATGCTGATCATCTGACCAAAGCAAATTGAGGCGGTATTTTCTTTTCCTACTTGTTTATGGAAGCTGCCTTGTCGTCGAGCTGCATGCACAGCGCGTAGTTGAAGGGCGGGTGTTCGATGCGGGTACGGGCGAATCCCTTCCTTTTCCAGGAGTCACCTACAATGGACTTCAGGAGGGAACAGTGGGCGACATCGAGGGCTATTTTTCACTTGTCTGCAAGGAGGAGCCGCTGTTCCTGGAATTTGCTTATGTCGGTTATGAGAAGCAAAAGATCAGGGCACCCTTTGATGTCCAACCCCTTCAGATCCAACTCAAACGGGCCGACCAGACCCTGAGGGAAACCGTCGTTTTTCCCGGAGAGAACCCCGCACACCGCATCATTCGGAAGGCATCCAAGGCACGTGCTCAGAACGACCCAATGGAAATGGAGTCCTTCTCATATGAGTCGTACAACAAATTGTGGTTCACTGTTGAGACCGATAGCCTGTCCACCCTTGACAGCACGGGAACCGTGGACAGCTCGAAGGTGAAACTCAAGAAATTCTTTGGCCGAAATCACATGTTCATGATGGAAAGCGCCACCGAGCGCCAGTACATCAACGGCAGCCGCGACCACGAAGAGGTGAAAGCTTCCCGGACATCGGGCTTTGAGAATCCTGCATTTACGCTACTGGGCAGCCAGCTCCAATCCTTCTCTTTCTACGAAGATGAACTGATCATCTTGAACGCCCGTTACCTGAATCCGCTCAGGAAGAACAGTACGAATGAATATTTCTTTTTGCTGACCGACACCATTCTGCTCAAAGAAGCAGGCGACACGGTCTTTCAGATCAGCTACCGCCCCAAGGACCGCAGCCGAAAAGAACTCCTTGAGGGCCACCTGAACATTGGCACAGACGATTTTGCCTTGAGAAATGCAACGGCGGTCTATGCACGGGAAGACGGACCGAGCTCCTTGGCCACGGAGATTCGTCAGCGCTACGAACAAGTCGGCGGGCATTGGTTTCCTACTGAGTTGATGACCGAGATCTTCTGGAACGGGATCAGCATCAACGGAGCGGTCCCTACGGGTTATGGTCAGACGTTCATTAGGAACATTCAAGTCGATCCAGATCTGCAAAAGGGAGATATACCAAGCCTTGAATTGAGCCTGGATGCCGATGCATTTGCCAAAGAAGAGGACTACTGGGCCAAACTCAGAAAACGACCGCTCGATTCAACAGAACTCCAGACCTATGTGGTCATTGATTCCATCAGCAAAGAGGTCGATCTGGAGAAGCGCATCGATCGGCTGACCAACCTGTTCCGAGGGAAATTCCGCTGGGGAAAGGTCGACTTCGATCTGGACCGCGTATTGAAATACAACCAGCCCTATGAGGGCACCCGCTTAGGCCTGGGAGCCCACACCAACGAACACTGGAACAGGAATTGGGTCATCGGTGGATACTTTGGCTATGGGTCAAAGGACAAGGACTGGAAATACGGCGCCGACCTCCGATTCACACCGAAACTCAGCGGGGCCTGGTCGTTCCGCTTGTTCTTCGACCGCGATCTGAAGGAGACGGCGGGAAGTTCTCAGCTCATGAGCAGAAAACCTTCCTTTTTGGCCTCTGGAAACATCCGCTGGCTGGGGATCGAACAGTTTGACCGCACCGAGGCTTTTGGCTTTACCACAGAAGTGGACCTTCGGCCGAATCTCAAACTTGGGCTTTCCGTGGAACGCCAGGACAGAGTTTCCATGGCCTCCAAGGCGATCCTTGAGGACGCAGACAATCTGGGCCGCTGGGCAGGCGATGTATTCAGTCTGGGCATGAGCTGGGCACCCAATGATCGCTATATGGCCGGTCCGAATGGACGAACCCGGATGGGGACCACCTATCCATTGATGGTCCTCGATCTGAAGTTCGGATCGTCCCTGTCTGGAGCACCCGACCAGGCGTCGGGTCGCTTCCAACGTCTGGAATACGCATTCATTCATCGCTGGAGCAATTTGCGTTCAGGGGATCTTCGGGTGGAAGCCGTATTTGGAAGTACTTTGGGCAGTGCGGCGCCGGCTTCTTTTGTGTTCACTCCCCGGGGCAATTTGTTTCAGGAATTGCGAGAATCAAGCCCTTTATGGGGTACCGGTGCAGGGCACGCATTTGAGACGCTGTTCAACAATGAATTCACCTCTGACCTACAGCTTCAATTCCTGGCCGATTATTCGCTTCCGAGAAGGATCCTCAAGATCGACGACTGGTCGCCGCAGATCATCCTGTCCCAACGGGTCCTGTGGGGTCAATTGTCGGACCCATCGGTCTATGAAGGGCGCTTCTTGTCAGTGACTGCACCGGAGAAGGTGTTTTTGGAAAGCGGCATTGAATTCAGTCGGATGTTCCGTTCGCTGGGTATAGGTCTGTATTACCGCTACGGGGCTTATGCATACGATCGGTGGACCGACAATCTCGCCATCAAACTTACGGCCGCGGGTTTCTTTTGACCCTGGACGTTCGCCTTATTCTTCGATCCGCCGCACGCTACCTTATTATTCAAAAACCCATTTTTGCATGGCATGGGCATACGGTTCACAGCGGCGGTCATCACCAAAAATGAAGAGCAGCGCATAGCGGCTTGCCTTAAAAGCGTAGCGGCTTTGGCGGATGAGATGCTCGTGGTGGATTCAGGTTCCGAGGACCGGACAGTTGAGATCGCCAAAGGACTGGGTGCGCGGGTCATTGTAAACGCCTTCGAGGGCCATGTGCAGCAAAAGAACTTCGCGATGAATGCTGCGCGAAACGATTGGATCCTCTCTCTGGACGCCGATGAGGAGCTGAGCGAAACAGTGCAGAAAGAACTTGCATCGCGCATTGAAAAACCGGGTGAGGCAGCAGCCTTTTCCTTCAACCGACTCAATAACTACTGCGGTACCTGGCTGCGCCACGGCGGATGGTATCCCGATCGAAAGATCCGCTTTTGGGACAGGAGGAAGGGGCAATGGGGCGGCTGGAATCCACACGATGAGGTATTGATGGACAAGGGGGTTCTCAGCGAACATCTGAATGGAGATATTCTTCACTACACCTACGACAAAGTGGAAGATCACCTTCGGCAAATGCGCTACTTCTCCTCGCTCAGCGCACAGACCTATTTCGAAAAAGGACGGCGCACCCATTCACTCGAAGTGTTGCTCAACCCGGCATTTAGTTTTCTGCGGGATTATTTCTTCCGGGGAGGATTCCGCGACGGACGGGCCGGCTGGCGCGCGGCAGGCATCGCAACGCGCTACCAGTATTGGAAGTACAAAAAGCTATTGGCCTTGCAGAGAGGCCGTTCCGATCCGCCACAAGGCTGAACCATTTCTTTTGTCGCTTGTCAGATGAACCACGAAAAGGGTATTCGCCCTTTCCACTGGCTGACCTTCGCCTATTTTTGACCCATGTCCCCCAAACCCCTCTCTCCTCCTTCCCTAGATGAGCTGCGTCGAATGAGTTCGGACCAGCTGCAGGATCTTGCCCTGAAGTTGAGAGCGGACTGGCAGGACCGTACGATCGGAAAAAAGGCACACCTGCAAAGCAGTCTGGGTGTGACTGAACTGAGCATCGCTTTGCATGCGGTCTTTCGAACGCCTGAGGACGTTTTGATCTGGGATGTGGGCCATCAGGCCTATGTCCACAAATGGCTCACGGGCCGCAGCGAAGACCTTTCCAGCATGCGGAAAAAAGGAGGCATCAGCGGTTTTCCCAAAAGAGCGGAGAGCATTCACGATGCATTTGGAACAGGCCATTCGAGCACCTCGATCTCGGCTTTGGCAGGGATGGCGCATGCCAGTCAGCTGCGCGGTGAGCACAAAAAATTCGTGGCGGTCATTGGCGATGGGGCGCTCACAGGTGGACAGAGTTTTGAGGCATTGAATCAGGCGCCGGAACTGGGTGCCGATCTACTCTTGGTCCTCAACGACAACGGCAGAAGCCTTGAGGACAATGTGGGGGTTTTGCATCGGTCCGGGAGCTACAAGGAATTCTTCCATTCATTGGGCTGGGCCTACCATTCAGCGGTGGATGGGCATTCGATGCCAGAACTTTTGGCCGCACTTAAGGAAGTCAAGGGATCGACAGGCCCCAGGGTCCTTCACGTTCAGACCCTGCATCCAGCGGATTCAAATCAGTCGATCGCAGCCGAGCTGAATTCCACAGGGAATATGAGTTTCTCGCAGGTGTTCGGGCAGACGATGGCCCGAATGCTTGAGGCCGGTGAGCAGCTGGTCGTTGTGAGTCCGGCCATGCTTTCTGCGGCCTATCTGAGTCCATTAAAAAAGCGTTTTCCTAAGCAGGTGATCGACACGGGCATCACCGAGCAACATGCAGTGACCCTTTCTGCAGGGTTGGCCGCTTCAGGTGTTCGTGTGTTCTGCCATCTGTACAGCACTTTCAGTCAGCGAGCGATGGATCAGATCATTCACGATGTGGCGCTGCAGCAACTGCCGGTCACCTTTGTGCTCGACCGGGCGGGCATTACCGGAGCCGATGGCCCCACCCACCACGGGGTCTTCGATCTGGCCCTCATGCGTCCGATCCCGAACATCGAATTATGGGATGCGCAGAACGGCGATATATTGTCGTCCATCCTTTGGAACAGTCTAGAGAGTGCGGGACCGGTTTCTGTGCGGATTCCACGGGCAGAGACCGCCCTTTCGAATGCTGCGCCAATTTTGGATGCCTTGAACGTGATCTCTGGAGCTAATAAAGACGATCGGGCAAGACTCTATATCGGCCACGCTTTGGAGCTCGCTCCATCTGATGGATTCTCCGGACGACAGGCCGTCATGAATCGTATCAAACCTCTTCCGATCGCCTCGCTCAAGATTTTTTGCGAGGGCGTGAAGCAATTGGAAGTATGGGAAGACGGCAGCCAGATGGGCGGTATTGGCGAGCAGATCGCCTATGCGTTTTCCGGTTCTTCCATGAAAGTGCTGTCTCGTTCTGTTCCGGATCGGTTCATTGACCACGGCGATACCGATGGATTGTGGAGGGAGATCCTCGATGATGCCTGATCAGGTATCCCGCGCATAGGCCAGTCCCAATACGCTCACTTCAGGAATTTCCATGGCCCGGTAACAGGCTTCCAAGGTGGCGCCTGTGGTGATCATGTCATCCACCAGGGCAATGTGCACTCCAGCTTTGATGGGCTTACTGCATTCAAAGGCGCCCGAAGTATTCTGCCATCTTTCCGTTCGGTCCATTCCCGTCTGAGTTGGCGTATGTCGGTTTCGGATCAGAAGCTCAGCGTCCACAGAGATGCCCGTTGCTGAGGAAATTCCCCGGGCAAGGAGCTCGCTCTGATTGTAACCGCGTATTTTTTTCTTTTTTGGATGCAGCGGAACCGGAACAAGAACATCGGGCAGATGCGTTACACCCGCCTGAAGTTGTCTGCCCAAGAGCTGTCCGAGCCGAAAAGCCAATGGCTGTGCATTCTGATATTTCACAGCGTGCAGAATATCCTGAACTGGGCTTCCGCTTTCAAAGACGAAGAGACTCTCTGCGCTTCGTATGGGCATGCGAACCGATAGTTTTTGGGCCAGCTCGAACCGATGCTGCTGTTCCATGGCACTGGAGAAGGGAAGTCCAGCGATGCACTGCAGACACCACGCATCTTCATAGGAATGGAGGCGATGCGTGCACGAACCACACAATTTGGGAACAAAGAGCTGTACCAGATCCGAGAGCAGCGCGTTGATAAAGGGAATCCCCATATTTTTGGAACAAACTCAATGATCGAATGAATCAGACTGCTGGAAAAGAAAACAAGAATTCCATTCTCGTATGGGTGCTGCTCGCTTTGTTGATCGGATCGGCATTTTTGATCTGGTCGCTTATCGAAAGCCGCGAACAAGCCGAAGAGTTGAGCGTGGCCAAGATCGAGTTGACCAGTGAACTGAACCAATTGATGACCCGTTACGACGACCTGGAGTTGGCCAATGATAGTCTGATGGATGTGGCCGATGCTCAGAGAATGTCGATGCGTGCGACCATCGACTCGATCAACCGATTGACGGGCCTGGACCGGGCGGCCTTGGAACGCCTCAAAAAGAGGGTCTATCGCCTGCAGCTGGAAAAAGCGGAGATGATCGGTCAATTGGATTCGCTCTCCGCCCATGTTCAAAAACTGGAGAAGGAAAAGGCCCTGGCCGAACTGAATCTGCAAACCGAGCGGGCAAAGACCCGACAGCTTGCAGAAGATCAAAAACTCATGGAGCAGACCATCGCCATGGGTTCCATGCTCACGGCAACAGCAGTGAAAACAGGGGCGATCAAGCGTTGGAAATCCGGCAAGGAAAGCGAAACCCGCAGGGCGCGAAGAGCAGATGAGATCAAAGTTTGCTTCACCATCGGGAAGAACACCATCGCTGCCGCCGGGGAACGGGAGGTGTTCATTCGGGTCACCACACCTAAGAACACTGTACTCAGCCTCGCAGACTCGTCGGCGGAAAAATCATTTGTGACGGACGGCACGGAATTGCTGTTCTCTGCGCGGAAGCTCGTCGATTATCAGGGTGAGGCCATCAGCGACTGCGCCTACGTCCCACGGGAGAACTTCGAGAAAGGCAGCTACAGAGTGGAGCTGTACACCGAGGAATACATGATCGGTTCCGAGGCTTTCGAGCTCCGCTAAAAAAGGGCTTTGAGCTGCATGCTGCCCACGTGTATGCTTGGGTTGCCCATGGTCTTTCGCCCGTCGTACCTAAGATTCAACTGCACGAATTCGAAGAGCTGTCGTTCCCAGGTGATGTTCCAAAGGACATTGTCTCCACTGGCCAGTCCCTGAAGCATTTCATAGCCAACGGGAGAAAGAGGGTTGCCTGAAAAATCGTTGGAGCGGTATTCCAGACTGCAATTCAGATTCGAACGCCCGCTCAGGCTGTATTGCAAATTGAGGTTCTGACGCAAAGATTCAAGGGATTCAGCACCCGAGCTGTTGTTGCTTTCTGAAAATCCTGTTTGGGACCGCAGGTTGAATTCCGGCCCGAACTGCCAGCTGAGTTGCAGTTCCACTTCCTGTTTTTTTAGCTTGTAGTTCCGCTCGGTGAACCCTGGGGTGAACAGTCCCTTTTCCTCCAATTCCATCCGGGTCTGTGCACTCAGAGCCTCACTTATCTGCGATCGGAGGATCAGACGGTGCGTCCTCTGTTCATTTCCCTCGGGGCCATAGGCCTGGATCTGTTTGTTCTTCAGCTGGATGAAGCTGTATTCGCCGCCAAACCGCAATTGTGTCCTGTTGTAGAACAGACTCAGGCGGTTGTTCTCCCTTCTTGTGAGGGAAAGGGAGTCTGCAGATGGTCGTTGGAATGGATCGAGCGAATTCAGTTCGCCATTCAGCACTTGAATGTTCTCCAGGCTGTAGCTCCACTGGCTGCTCCATCGAGACCAAAAGGGTTTGTTTTCTCCGTTCCGCACCCAGGCAAGAGGTCGGACGCCCAGCGTTTGGCTCACAAGCGTGCGCCCGGCTTCCTGCAAACTGCGCCCGGGCGTATAGATCTTGACGAATCGGCCTTCGCCAGGCAGCTGGGCCCGCTCGAATTCATTGAGTTCCTGCAGGCCATTTCCGTTGTAATCCACCCAAGTGTACAATCCGGTCCCATTGGGTACTTCGAGATAGGAAAAAGTTCTGAGCGGTTGGTTGCTAATGCCCGATTCGTAGAATGTATTCCAGTGGATGCCCTTGTTCAGGAAATGCTCCTGATACCGCAAACGGGAGGTGAAACTTCTTGTGTCTTCCGCTTCCTTTCCCGATGGTTCGAATGAGCGGAATTGAAGGTCGATGCTCGCCAAACCACCCCTTTCCGTCCGGTATCTCGCATTGGAGCGCACACCTCGTGCCCAGGCGGAGCGAGTCAACGGCCCGTCCAGGCGCGTACTGTCATCGCTCCGCTGAAATACACCCAATCGGAGGTAGGTTGCATCGACGGAGTCGCCGAGCTCCTGGAAAAATTCATTCTCAAAGAAGGCATAGCCGCCTTTTTGTTGCGCCCGGACGCCACTTGCCGTATTCCATTCGCCCCGGCTGATCACCCCCATCGAGTAGCGCCCCCACTTCCTTCTCAGGAACAAGCGTTCACGGGCAAAAGAGGAGGTACCGCTGCTGTCGCTGGAAGCGAGCCAGCTTGCATTTCCATTCATTTCCCAGCGCTTGCTCTTCTTTTCGAATTGTATCGATGGTTTGAAACCGGAATACAAGCTTCCCTGCCGAAGTGCGGAGAGATCGGCTTTCCATTTTGCAGAATCTGCCGTGTAGGCCATGGACATCTGGCCCAGGTGCAGATCGAGCGCTTGGCTGGAGAGGTTCCAGTCCCGGGCAAATTCCACATTGCGGATGCGCTCAACGGTCCTGAATTCCTTCTGATCGAATTGATATTCCGTCCGGTATTCCCATCGCTTTTCCTTCTTCTGCCACAGAAGATTGAACGCGTGGCCGATATCGTCCGACACATCCTTATCGGAAAGACGGTTCCTGTCGTTTCGGCTGGCCGCCCATTCGGCGCTCCACTGCCCATATTTTTCGTCCTGGAAGTGCAGTTGCTGGCTCATCACCTGCAGCTGATTGGGCGCCTGAAGTCTTCTGATCGGCGCGTAATTTCCTTGCGGCATACCGTTGACCGGAGCGACCCATCGGTACACATTTCCGTTGGCCAGCCTTTGGTCGAGCACATAGTCGCCCTGGCCATTGCCCACTTCGAGGAAACTGGCTGTATAGCGGGTGCTTTGGGAATCCGCCGGTGCATAGACCAATACGGAATCCACCCCGAGGCTATCGGTCAGTCGATAGGGAAACTCTCCGGGGAGTCCAGAGTATGCGCGGATCGAGGAAAATCTCAGAGCATTCCACTGATCACCTGCAGCGGCCAGCTGTTTTCTCTCTTCATCGTTCAAAGTGAGCTGAAGCGGCTGATCGGGATGGTCCTGTTCACTGAACCATCGGCTTCGCAGCTGCCACTTCCCTTTTTGGAACCCGAGGTCGCCAAAGACCGCAGAGCGCAAGTAGGCCTGGTCGGTGTATTGGAACTCCACATTGACGCGGTGCTCCCTTGCGATCGGGCGGCGTGATGTGAAAGTGAGCTCACCTGTGGTGTAATTCATCAGGTAATCGGCATCTGCCCCTCTTTGCAGCAGCACCCCATCGATGTACACCCGCTCGCTGCCCGAAATGATGAAGATGAACTGTTCGCCATTCGCCCCGCTGAGTGGATAGGGTCCCTGATTGCCCTCCTCGCCCATGAAGGTGTTGCGATGGAAACGTCCACGGGCAAGGGCGCCAGATGCGGTCACATCCAAGGTCCCGCCTCCGGTAGGCAGCTTGGTCTGCAAAAGACCGCCCGTCACTCTTTTTTCGAAGTTCAGGAACCGGCTGCCTTCTGAACGCAGTTGGATATCTCCTGCCCGAACAGTGCCAAAATCATCGTTCTCAAGCTCGATGAAGATCTGGTCGAACTCACGGACCTGTTGGGAGAAACCGTCCGCCTGAATGGGAATGCTGTTGTCTGCGATCGAGGCCTTGATGCGCGTGCCTTCAGAGAGTCGTCCTGAGAGCTGAAGGTTGAAATTTGAATTCAATACCGCGTTCTGACCATTTCCAAAAGAGAGGCTCCTGCTGATCGATCCGCTTCGGTTCAGTCCGTCGAATGGACGCTCTCTGGTAATTTCTTCTAGCGCACTGCCATTGGGGTCTTTGAGTATCGGTATTCCAAAGTCTGAGAGTGGCCGCAAATAGGCATCTGCGGATAGATCGAGCTGCAAGGCCCGAAAATGGACCACGGCATCTTGGGGCAGACCGCCAGGCACCCAAACGCCCTTCAGATCAGGGAACCAGCGGTACTGGTCGGGAGAAAGTGTATCGCCTAGAATCTGTAAGACAAAGGAGGAAGTGATGATGG
>RFXV01000230.1 GCA_009921445.1 Flavobacteriia bacterium | reverse complement strand
CTTTGAGGGCAAGGGACTGCCCGAAGGCAAGAAAAGCCTCGCTCTTACCCTGCGCTTCCGGGCACCCGACCGTACTCTTGGAGAGAAGGAACTTAACCAGGCCTTTGAGGATGTGATTGCAGGGATCCGTTCCGGAACCGCCTACGAATTAAGAAGCTAATCTTTTGGATATGAGCGAAAATGCACCCATGGATGTCGATTATGTGGCCAAACTCGCCCGTATCGACCTGACCGAAGAGGAAAAGAGTATGTACCAGCGCCAGCTCGGGGATGTGCTGAAGTACTTTGAAAAATTGCAGGAATTGGATGTTGAAGGTGTGGAACCCACAGCCCATGCCTTTCCCCGTTACAATGTATGGGATGAGGATGAAGCAAAACCTGGTTTTTCCGCAGAGCAAGCTTTACAAAATGCACCCCAGTCCAGACAGGACCAGGTGGTGGTGCCCAAGGTGATTGAGGAATAAGAAAACCGTTTTTTATGTCCGAGAACTCATCCATTTTTCAATCTGCCACCGAGCTTTCCACCTCCCTCGATACGGGTGCGATCTCGGCCGTGGAATTGACTCAGGAGATGATTGCCCGAGTCAAGGCAGTCGACGAACAGGTGCATGCCTTCCTCCACCTCGACGAAGAAGATGCTCTGTCCCAGGCCAAAGCATCCGACGAGCGTCGGGCGAAAGGTGAAACCCGCGGACCCCTCGATGGGATCCCCGTGGGCATGAAGGATGTGATCTCGGTAAAAGACCAGCCCCTTACTGCTGCCAGTAAAATTTTGGAAAACTACCGCTCGCCCTACGATGCCACTGTGACCCATAAATTAAGGAATGCTGGTGCAGTGGTGGCCGGACGGTTGAACCTCGATGAATTTGCGATGGGCTCATCCACGGAGAATTCCGCTTATGGACCGACCCGTAACCCATGGAATTTGGACTGCGTGCCCGGAGGAAGCAGCGGGGGTAGTTCCGCTGCCGTTGCCGCCCGCGAAGTTCCTCTGAGCCTGGGCTCGGACACGGGAGGATCCATTCGCCAGCCTGCTTCCCTCTGCGGAGTGGTGGGAATGAAACCGACCTACGGGATGGTTTCCCGCTACGGACTGGCCGCCTTTGCCTCCTCCCTCGATCAGATCGGGCCCTTTTCCACCACCGTGGAAGATGCTGCCCTGGTTCTCGAAACCATTTCCGGACACGACCCACTCGACTCCACCAGTTTCCCTAAAGAGGTCCCCGCATATTCGCAGGACCTCAAACAAAATACCCAACCTGGCGTACTTGGCCTACCCAAGGAATTTTTTGGCCCGGGTATGGACGACGAAGTACGATCCAGCGTGGAACAGGCGATTGAGCACTATCGAACGCTCGGATATGAGACCAAAGAGATTAGCCTGCCCACCACCGATCTATCCATCCCAGTTTACTATGTGATCGCCACCGCAGAGGCATCCTCTAACCTCGCCCGCTATGACGGCATCCGCTACACCTCGCGAAGCGATCGGGCGGAAAATGCCATCGATGTCTATGCCAAGAGCCGCGGA
>RFXV01000229.1 GCA_009921445.1 Flavobacteriia bacterium | reverse complement strand
CACAATTTTTCGGCTCAGTTCCCGTTGATTCGGCCGAAGTCGGCGGCACAACACCGCGCTTGCTATCACCATCGCCATCCAGGTCAGGATGGCGATGGGTCCGGTGATGGGAAGCAAGTGGCTTAGGCGGCTTGTTGGTGGTTGGTCATGGCGCGCAGCTTGAGAATCGCTTTGGCCTCCAGCTGTCGGACGCGCTCACGCGACACATTGATCTGACGACCGATCTCCGCAAGGGTCAGAGGCTCTTCACCACCAAGACCGAACCGCAACTTCAGAATCTTCTGTTCGCGCTCGTTCAACTGCGAGAGCCAGCCCCCCAGATGTTCCTTCTGGATGCTGCGATCCATCCCCTCCATCGGTTCTTCACCGTTGGGATCCGGGATCAGTTCACCCAGGGTGCTGCGATCTTCCTCGCCACGGGCATGGGCATCCAGGGATGCACAAGGTGCGCTCTGGGAGATCAGATCCTCCAGTTCCCGGGGCTCGATGCCCATGGCACTCGCCAACTCCAGCCGATTCGGTTGACGACCGAAGCGGTGGGACAGCTCCCGGGAGATGCGACGCATCTTGGAGAGCTTTTCGCTGATGTGGATCGGCAGGCGAATGGTGCGGGCGCTGTTGTCGATGGCCCGCGTCATGCCTTGGCGAATCCACCAGTAGGCATAGGTGGAAAATTTGTAGCCCATGGCGGGGTCGAACTTGTCGACCGCTCGCTCCAGGCCGATGGCACCTTCCTGAACCAGATCGAGCAGCTCCAGGCCCTGGTTCTGGTATTTCTTCGCCACGCTCACCACGAGGCGGAGGTTGGCGGCCATCATCCTGTCGCGGGCCCGTTTGCCCATGCGGATCTTGTGGCGATGTCGGGAGGTCAGCTCCTCTTCTGGTAGCTCCTGAAGTTGCTTCATCGCCTGCACATGGTGTGCAAGTTCGATTTCTTCAGCTGCCGTCAGCAAGGGAATGCGTCCGATGCTGCTCAGATAAAAACCGATGGAGTCGGTGGCAAGCCGTCCTCCTTGTCGCTTCCGGGACGACTGTTTTGTCGTGCCGGAAGATTCCAGAGGGATCCCCATCACCCTGGTCTCCTGAATGAATTTGGGCTGAACTTAGCACCAGGCAACAGTGTTGACTGTTTCGAATCGAAAGAATTTCAGGAGCTGAATCTTTGGGCTTTCAAAACAACTGATTTGGCTGTGATCGTGCAGGCTTCAAGTTTGTTTTTGAAGGAATGTTGTATCGGATGTCACAGACGCAATCCCTTTGAAAACCAAAAGAATCACAAGGATTGGATGCCGTTGCTCCATTCCTTGATCAATTGAATCTGGGAATTGCGTTCCGAGGTGTCGTTTTCGGGTTTGCGCTGCACAAATGTGCCGTCGCTCTGCATGTCCCAGGCGGCCTGGTTGTCATTCAAGTACAGCTGCAGCAGGCGTTCCAGTTTCTGGCGATGCTCTGGGTCTTCGATCGGAGTGACTGCTTCAATGCGGCGGTCGAGGTTGCGGCTCATCCAGTCGGCACTACCGATGTACACCTCCGGTGAGCCGCCGTTGGCGAACGAAAAGATTCTCGAGTGTTCCAGGAACGGGCCGATG
>RFXV01000228.1 GCA_009921445.1 Flavobacteriia bacterium | reverse complement strand
AGAAAGATGTGGCGCAATGGGCAGAGGAACGCGGAAGGGAATTGGTGGAACTCAGGGAGCGTGAGGCGTACCGCAGGGAGTTCATCGGGAACATCAGCCACGAGTTGAAGACGCCCATATTCAACATTCAGGGATACCTGCTCACCCTGCTGGACGGGGCACTCGAAGATCCGGAGATCAACACCAGGTACCTGAAAAGAGCAGGAAAAAGTGTGGACCGCATGATCGCTCTGGTCCAGGATCTGGAGCTGATCACCAAACTGGAATCGGGCGCGGTGGCGCTGGAAATGGATGATTTCGATATTGTTGAACTCACAGGCGATGTCATCGACCAATTGGAGGACAAGGCCAAAAAGAGAAAGATCCAGTTAAAACTCAAGAGAGACATCAAGCAGCCTATTTGGGTGCATGCCGATCAGTCGCGCATTGAACAGGTGGTCACCAATCTCCTCAACAATGCGGTGAAATACGGAAATAAGGATGGAGGAAAGGTGGAGATCCGATTTTTTGATATGCACGAAAATATTTTAGTGGAGATCGGAGATGACGGACTGGGCATTCCAGAAAGCGATATCCCCCGGGTCTTTGAGCGTTTTTACAGAGTGGATAAGAGCCGCGCACGCGATGCCGGCGGAACAGGGCTCGGCCTGGCCATTGTTAAGCACATCATAGATGCCCACGCACAGACCATCAATGTGCGCAGTGCAGAAGATGTGGGGTCTACTTTCTCCTTTACACTGAAAAAAGCGCAATAGCGCCTCAAACAATTATCTGGAGCGGGGTGGGTTCGGGCAACCGACCTGCAAAGGATCGGGCATGTGCAACTTCTTTTTCCAGATCGATATCGTCTTCATGGGCACACAGAATCCGTCCGGCCTCTGAATGCATTTTTCCAAGGTAGACCTGTTCCCCCTGTCCGGGAGTGGGAATGGCAATAAGGGGTTTTCGCGCATGACAGAGGTCCAAAAGAGTGGAGTAGCCGGACCTGGCAACGACCACTGAGCACGAGCGCAGCAATTCTTCGAGTTGTGTGCCGGAGGTCCAATTGAGAACACGAACATTTTCAGAGGCAGAAGCCACCAGCGGAGCTTCTGTTCCGCGGACCAAGGTGAAGGTGTGTTCACTCATTTTCGCGACCTGCATCAATAATCTTTCCTCGAGTGAACTCCTTCTGGGCTCTGGACCGGAGAGAAGAATAAGAACGGATCCATCCCCTTTCTCCTGGCTTTGTCCAAAACGAGAGGGGTGGCCGATGAATCGAACGGGTAGGCCAAGCGCCTTACTTCCTGAACTCAGTTTTCCACTGAGTGATCCCGCCCGCTCATCAGGTATCCAAAGTTCTTGGAAATGAGAGATGTGGTGGCGGTGGATCCTGCTGGCAACAGCCCCAAGTGCGCCAAAAGGCACCTGCAGCTGATGGGTCATATAAATACAGCGTGCAGATGAATGGAAAAGACCCAGTCTGTTGTCGGAAATGATGATATCGGGCCGTTCTTTCAGGGCCCAATTTTTTATGATCCGCCTTTCTGTTTGAACGGCTTTGTTAATTCTCGGCAACTGCAGAACCATTCCCCACCAAAAGGGGTTTAT
>RFXV01000227.1 GCA_009921445.1 Flavobacteriia bacterium | reverse complement strand
TGGATGCCTTCCGGGATGCCTACCCCGACCGATTCTTCCAGGCGGGAATTGCCGAGGCAAACATGATGGGCGTGGCCGCCGGACTGACCATCGGTGGTAAGATTCCCTTCACAGGGACCTTTGCCAATTTCTCCACGGGTCGTGTGTACGATCAGATCCGGCAGTCGATCGCCTATTCAGGGAAGAATGTGAAGATCTGCGCTTCCCATGCAGGCTTGACCCTTGGAGAAGATGGTGCCACCCACCAGATCCTGGAAGACATCGGCTTGATGCGCATGCTGCCGGGAATGACGGTGATCCATCCTGCGACTACAACCAGACCAAAGCGGCGACACTGGCCATTGCTGAACTGGACGGACCCGTCTATCTGCGCTTTGGACGTCCCAAAGTGCCCAACTTCACGGCCACCGATGTACCTTTTGAGATCGGCAAGGCGCAATTGCTCTGTGCGGGCAGCGATGTGACCATCGCAGCAACAGGCCATCTGGTCTGGAAGGCTCTGGAAGCTGCGGATGCTTTGGATCAAGAAGGCATCTCTGCAGAGGTCATCAATGTGCACACCATCAAACCGCTGGACGAAGACGCCCTTTTGGCTTCGATCGCGAAGACCGGCTGTGTGGTCAGTGCCGAAGAGCATCAGCGCTTCGGAGGACTTGGCGAACGCATCGCTCAAATGCTCAGCACCCGTCATCCGGCTCCACAGGAGTTCGTCGCCGTGAATGACTCCTTCGGCGAGAGCGGAAAACCTGAAGAACTGCTCGAAAAATACGGGCTCAGTGCCGCACATATTGGCCAGGCCGTTCATAGGGTATTGAAAAGGAAATAAGATGTACCTCTGGCCGGGCAGCCCTCATTAAACCAAAAGGAAATGGGCAACTCCAATGGGAAGCTACCTATTCGCCGAACCCATCCAATGCCCTCCGCCAAAAAACTCCTGGAAGAAGAGAAGTACGAGCAGGCCTTCAATGTGCTTGTCGAGGAGCAAAGTGATTTCCTGTTGAGAAACATCCTGAGGTGGGTGCGGCAGGAAGATCAGGCCCGCGATGTGCTTCAAAACACCTATATACGCATCTGGAAGGGACTTCCTTCCTTCCGGGCAGAGGCTCAGATCAGCAGTTGGTGCTACCGGATCGCGTTCAATGAGAGTATGGCCTTCCTCAGAAGCAGGAAACGTGTCCTGAAATTGGAGCAAGCCGAAGCGGGAGTGGCCATCGCCCCAGAAGAAGGCCCGGATGCAGAAGAGATCCAGAGGAGGCTTCAGTTTGCGCTGGAACAATTGCCCGAACGTCAGCGTCAGGTATTCGAATTGCGTTATTACGAAGAGATGCCCTACGAGGAAATGGCCGCACTGCTCGAATTGAGCGTGGGTTCTCTAAAAGCCTCCTTCCATCACGCACGAAAGAAAATAGAATCCCATCTTCGGGAAGAGAATTAAACCATCGAGCTGAAAAAACGTCCATAAAGCAACGGAATGAAAGATCGAGACGACATACAGGAACTGAAGGACTCCTGGCGTGAGGAGTTCGGCTCAGCCGTGCTGAAGGATGCTGCACAGCAGCACACACTCAGCGGATCGGATCTCGAAACTCTGCGGCGCATCCCGCAAGAAGTGTCTGCAG
>RFXV01000226.1 GCA_009921445.1 Flavobacteriia bacterium | reverse complement strand
CGGCACCCCATTGACTTAGAGCTTTGTGGCAAGTCTGTTCTGGTCGGACACGGAGACGGACTGGGTCCGGGAGACAAGGGATATAAATTTCTGAAGAAGATCTTCACCAACCGCTTGCTTCAATGGTGCTTTGAACGGCTGCATCCCAATTTTGGCATTTGGCTGGCCAACAGCAGCAGTCGCTACAGTCGGAAACACACGGGCGGAAAGGATGCGAAATTCCACGGAGCAGAAAATGAATGGCTTTTTCAATATTGTCTCAAAGAGAACGAAAAAAAGAAGCGTGATCTCTACCTCTTCGGCCACCGTCATTTGCCCATCCGCATGCCCCTGAACGACAACGGGACGTACTTCAATCTCGGTGACTGGATCCGGTATTTCACTTATTTCCGAATGGATGAGACAGGCGCCAAATTGCTCGAATTCCAAGGAGATGTTCGGACCGATCCCGAGGCAAAGGTATTTAGCTGAAAGGCGGCTCTTTTCGGCACACTGCTTTGTTACATTTGTGTGCAATGCCGAACCCCCAACACATCATCACACTTCTCGGGCTCACCCGGAACTTTCCGCTCGGAGCAGAAGTGGTCAAAGTGCTCAAAGGCATCGACCTTGAGATCGCTCAGAATGAATATGTAGCCCTCATGGGGCCTTCCGGAAGCGGAAAAAGTACCCTGATGAATCTGATCGGTTGCCTGGATACCGCCACAGGCGGTTCGTACAAGCTGAATGGCACCGATGTGTCTCAACTGGACGACAATGAACTGGCAGACATCCGCAATGTGGAGATCGGCTTTGTCTTTCAAACCTTCAATCTTCTTCCTCGGTCCACAGCTCTGGAAAATGTCGCGCTGCCACTTGTTTATTCCGGCGTATCCAAAAGTGAAAGAGAAGAGCGTGCAAAAGAGGTTCTGGACATGGTGGGGCTGTCCGACCGAATGGATCACCGTCCCAACCAGCTCTCTGGTGGACAAAGACAAAGGGTGGCCGTGGCCCGCGCCTTGGTCAATAAGCCCTCCATCATTTTGGCCGATGAGCCGACTGGAAACCTCGATACGAAGACGAGCCTCGATATCATGGAGCTGTTTCGGGAGATCCATGCTGCCGGCAACACCATCATTTTGGTCACGCACGAAGAAGACATCGCCGCACACGCCCACCGCGTGGTCCGATTAAGGGATGGTCTGATCGAAAGTGACCAGCGCCAAAAAGCCATCGCCCATGAAAGTCAGTGAGAATTATGTGCGCGGAAGCTGGGTTTCCGGAGAGGGAACCGAGGTAGAGCACGTCAATGCATTGAGTGGAACACCCATCTCATCCTGCTCTTCCAAAGGCCTTGACTATGCTGCTGTCCTTGAATACGGCCGGCAGACCGGTGGCGCAGCACTGCGTAAAATGAGTTTCCAGGAAAGGGGCTTGATGCTCAAAAAGCTGGCTCTGCACCTGAGCAGTATCAAGGATCGCTTCTATGCGGTCAGTGCTGCTACGGGCGCTACGCGCATCGACTCCTGGATCGATATCGAAGGTGGCATCGGCAACCTCTTCGCCAATGCCTCCCTGAGAAGAAAGTTTCCAGACCTGCCGTTCTATGTGGATGGCGAAACCGTTGGTCTGAGCAAGAA
>RFXV01000225.1 GCA_009921445.1 Flavobacteriia bacterium | reverse complement strand
GCAGATTCCATTTATAGCGCAACTGGTATTCCAGCTGTATCCAGCGCAGACGGCGCAAGGTGTGGAAATACAAGAGCAGCTTTTTCATCCCTTCACGCCTTGATCAATCGGTCCACCAATCCCCTGTGAACGCTCTGTGAATCGAACTTTTTTCGATATCCTTGGATGAAGTTGCGCATCCGTTCAAATTGCTCCTCGTCCAGAGATCTGATGCAATGGGCGATGGCTTCGGGATCACCCACAGGAAGCAGAAAACCGCTTTGCCCCTCCTCCACGATCTCAGGCAAACTTCGCCATTGGGTGGACACGCAGAAAAGACCTGTTTGATAGGCCTCGATGACGATACCCGGATAGCCCTCTCCCTCGTAGAAGGTAGGAAGGACCAGACCGTCATACTGGGTCAACACCTCCGGTACCTCGCTTGGATCGAGCACGCCCATGTAGGAAGGATGTGTCTCCAGCTTTCGGCACGCCTCTTCCGCGATAGGGCCATAAAAGTCAAATGTGTATTCGGCACCCAAAAGCTCAAAGGCGCGCAAGGCGTCAAAAATGCCCTTTGATCGCTTTACATGGGCCATGAAGACAAAGCGCTTTTGGTAGGTCTTTTTGACCGAAAAAGCGCCCGCAACTTCATCCCGCACATTCGGGATCCAATAGGTCTGCTGGGTATATCCCGAAAAGTCCTGGACCAACGCATGGGTTTCCATCCCGACGAGAACCGAACGCTTGACACACCACTTCAAGAGCCCTTTCCAGGGTGTATTCTCCAGAACCTCCAGCGCATCGGCACCGAATGCCCGCATGGCCCATTTCTTTCCGAGCAAGGCGCTCATTATGGCCAGAAGCGGAAAAAGGAGGACGAGTCCCCTCTGAGAAACATTCACAAAAACAAGATCCCATTGAGAACGGCTTGACCACGCCTTGAAAAGAACGGACAGCAAGGAGCGTAGAGCACTTGGATAGCGGTTGGCCTTCACAAAGAGAAAGTCGATGTCTGGGCGGGTATTCAGATGATCCAGCAACTTGCCCATCAATACATTGGCCCCACCGATGGTCTCCGGATGGCCCTCTGTCACACTGCTGCCAACGACCAGAAGGCGGTTCACGCCGCTTTGACCAGCCATCAGACCAGATCCCTCATTTTGATCCCCGACTTGACCACGCGGGCCGGAATGCCCACCACAACCGATCCGGACGGCACATCTTCAAGCACGACCGCATTGGGTCCTACGATCACTTCGTCACCGATGGTGACCGGACCCAGGATCCGGCAACCCGAACCGAGATATACATTGTTTCCGATGCGCGGCACCTCCACTTTCTTGGATCGCCCACCAATGGTGATGCCCTGACCAATGACGCAGCCCTGACCGATCTCTGCCCTTCCGTGTATGACAAGTCCGATCCCTCCATAAGCACAGACCGTCCCTTTGCCCACCTTCACTGTTCCGGGAAAGGAAGAGTTGAACAGGAAGTAATTCAAGCCATCGAACAACTTACCGAAGGGCCGAAGTCCGAGGCGATAAAAACCCGAAGAAATTCTTTGGATGCCGAGCAGTGCTTGCATTAGGAACGATGAAGGATCGCGTCTGTGGTCTTAGGCCGTGTTAAAGAAACTA
>RFXV01000224.1 GCA_009921445.1 Flavobacteriia bacterium | reverse complement strand
GGAGGTAATCACGAACAATTTTTTCCGACTCGATTGGCGTAACGTGCTCGACGGCTCCAAACGTGTCAATGAGTAGTAACTCAAATGGAGGAGCGGGAACAAAACCACGGCCGATCCGCTTCTTTTCATCTAGCTCCTGCTCCCCCACCTGATCAATGACAGTAAGGTCGGTCTCAACATCATGGGGTGGCGTAGAAAATCGCCAGTTTCCGATCCGCAGACGCTTCGACTCCTTTTTTATGCCAATCGGTTGGCCTCGTCGAATCTCGGTCGAGTGAAGTTCAAAGTTACCCGAGTCCGGATTGACGTCAATGACAAGGGCTTCGTTGTCTCTGCTGCCAAGTCCAGCGAGCTTCTTGTCGTTGGTCGTTAGCATCCGGGTGAGAATACGACTGCGGCCGGGTACCCGGACAACCCCTCCATTGAATCGCGGTTCAGGCTCGGCCGGCGTCGACGTCAGATTCACTTCGTTAGCCTGTGAGGCATCTTCTAGGAATCGCAACGGGAGGCCAACGTTGGGGTTCCAGAGTTGAATCGTTACCCGGTACCGATAGGCTTTGCCGGGTTCGACATCAGTGTCAATAAACCGAAAAAAATCTCCAGAACCTGGATCTCCGGAAAAGCCGCTCCCGGGAAAGCCGCTGAACCCACCACCCATGTTTCCTGCGGATAGGCCAGCGTCGGCCATGGGCAGGCCTGGCAGGCCACCTTCCTGCTGTTTCAGCATCTCCTCTTCCTGTTGCTTACGGAGTTTTTCTATCTCCGCAACAGCCCAGGGGTGAAGTGCCTTAAGCCCCCAGCTGAGGCCGCCTTGTTGTCCCGTGATCCCCATCTGCCCATCAAAGCCACCAAGGCTTGGCCGTTCGGCAAGCTGGGGAAGTGGTCCGAAGAAACCAATTGGCATAGCAGCTGGGTCACGGGGGTTTTCCGTATCACTCAGCATTAAGGTCGGTGGGAGAGCTTCTGTTGCCACACCAGCCCAGACCTGCCCCCAGCGTTTAACGGTCTTCCGAAGGTCGATCGTTTTCCACTGGCCTGCTCCGGTTGCATCAAGCGTTTGACGCTCAACCGTGAAGTCACTCCAACGGGGAATATCGCGTTGTGGATCCCGAAAGGTCGCTGTTGCGTACAGCGATCGATATTCCTCCGCCTGCTTCCGCACGGGGACGAGACCTGTCAGAACAATGTAAGGCAGCAGTGTAGCGGGGGGGGATAGTACCTGCGGTCGGCCTTGGCCCATCGCTTCTGGATTCATCATTTCAGGAAACGGTTGGTTGCCACCAGCCATTCCCACCTCCTCGCTTCGGCGAGCGATGGCGGCAAGTCCACTCACGGCCTGCAACTGTTCAAGCGGATGGACAACAGGGGTTGCGCGAGTTCGAACGTCTCCGAGCAGTGGACGATTCAGCCCAATTCCTCCAGGGGCGGGACTCACCTCATCGGAATACCATTTCTTCATTTCTGCAACAGCATCAATTTGCGGCCCCCGAATTCGACTCGAAAGATCGTCTCGCTGTTCTCCAGAAAGTTCTCGGGTGAATAGTTGTGAAGCAGATGTCGCAGCTTTGGTGAGCTGGTCTGGGGCCTGCTCGCTGGTGAGCATTTTCGTCCGCAGTGCA
>RFXV01000223.1 GCA_009921445.1 Flavobacteriia bacterium | reverse complement strand
TTTTGGGTGGAACCCGTTTTGGCCGGAGACGGTCTGCGCATGATCGGTTCGGCCTTCCTCCATGCAGATACCACCCATTTGGCCTTCAATATGCTCAGCCTCTACTTTTTTGGCGATGCATTGGAGGCCTCCCTTCATTCCGGGCAATACGCAGCGATCGCTTTGGGCAGTTTGGTCGGAGGCAATCTGCTCGCACTTCGAATGCACAGAAAAGACCCGAACTACCGTGCGGTCGGAGCATCAGGCATGGTGAGCGGACTCATTTTCTCGGCCATCATCCTCTATCCAGAGATCCGCATCGGCATCCTCTTCCTACCGTTCATGCTACCCGGATGGATCTACGGCCTGCTCTTTCTGGGCATCTCTCTCTTTGGAATGAAAAGAGCCGTGGACAACATCGGTCATGAGGCCCATTTGGGCGGTGCACTTTCCGGACTTTTCCTGACCCTTGTCTTGTTCCCGGACCGTCTGAGTTTGGATAATCTGGAGCTTATGGCCCTTGCTGTGCCCTGCATCGCACTGCTCGCCCTGAGCCTCTTCAAGCCAGATATTTTTGAGCGCATCGGACAAAGAGACCGCTGAATGAAGCGGGCATTTAGGGCTTTGACCTACATTCGAAATGTAAAACGAAACCACAGTGAATTTCTGCTCTGAATGCGGATCGGCCGAGCTGGACTTCAAAGTCCCGGAAGGCGATCATCTGCCCCGTTTTGTTTGTGGTAGCTGTGGGCTGATCCATTACGAGAATCCGAGGATGATCGTGGGCTGTATTCCTTTGTGGAAGGACCGTGTTCTGATTGCCCGCAGGGCCATCGAACCACGATACGGCCTGTGGAATCTGCCCTGCGGTTTCCTCGAATCGGGTGAGACCGTGGAAGAAGGCGCTAAAAGAGAAGTGTTGGAGGAGACAGGTGCTGAAGTGGATCTGATCCGACTCCATACCGTCTACAATCTGCCACACGCCCGACAGGTCTACCTCATATTCATGGCCGAGATGCGATCAGAGAACTGTTCGACCACACTGGAAAGCAGCGAGGTTCAATTGTTCACAGAAGAAGAGATGCCCTGGTCGGAAATGGCTTTTACATCGAGCACCTTTGCCCTGCGGAGCTACTTTTCGGACCGAAAAACAGCCAACAAAACCGTGCATTTTGGTACGCATCGAACTGAATGACCAGAGAACCAATGGAGTACATTGAATACAGACACAATGAAGGATCCAGGGACAAACGCATTCTTGTTCTGCTCCATGGATACGGCAGCAACGAACACGATCTTCCGGGCTTGGGAAGTGCCCTGAGCAGCGACTGCACCCTGCTCAGCCTGCGTGCGCCGATCGATCTTCCTTTTGGCGGGCATGCATGGTTTTCGCTCTATCCCCAGGAGAAGGGATTCAAAGCAGACATTCCAGAGGCATTGAAGGCACTGGACCGACTCGAACAGCTGCTCGAAGAACTCATCGAACGCTATGCCCCGGCCTCCGGCAAGGTCTGGCTCCTTGGATTCAGCCAGGGAAGTATGCTCAGTCAGGCACTGATGCTCCGAAAGAGTGAGCAGATCGAAGGCGTCATCGGTCTGAGCGGTTATCTGCCAGATCCACTCATTCCAGAAGCCCTTCCTTCTCCCGAACAGATGCCCAGGATATTGCT
>RFXV01000222.1 GCA_009921445.1 Flavobacteriia bacterium | reverse complement strand
TTGGGCGGCCTGCTGCTGACCATTCTGCTGAAGCCCGAAGCGCTCAGCATCTTTCTTGGGCAGGTGGGCTTCTGAGGCATGAGCCGTTATTGCATGGGTCATTTCCTTCGCAATACAGGTGATCTATCTCCTATTCTCTAGTTCTTCGGTCTCTGGTTTGTACAAGAACCGTTATTGCTTGCAGATCCGCGGGATTCTACCCTATCTTCCTATCACTCATGCCGCCTGGGATTGCGTCCCCCGTGGGGACACTCAGTCGCGTAGTGACTATGGGCACCAAAAAGCTCGGTTCGAAAGGGCCGGGCTTTTTGCGCATTGGATGGATTTCCCGGGTTGTGCACATCGGTGAATTAGGTATGTGAATTTCTTGTGGAAGAAAGACGGGGTCCCTTCGTTGACACCGTTGTGCCTCTGTCCTACCATATTGCCAGTGCCTGACGGCACCGTTCCTTGACGCGACTGAGTCTCTAGGCTGCATGAGGCAGGCCAAGCCACCTGAAAAGGTGGTTTAGCAGGGCCCCTGCAATGGAAAGCGCCCAAGGTTTCGAGCAAACCGACGGCAGCGACCATAGCAGTGTCAACGACCAGGAAGGAAGAAGCACAGGACGAGGGTAAAACCTCAGTCCACGCGCAGAAACCGACCGTACGGTGGAAGACAGCCTGTCCGGTGAAGCGTGGTTTCGACCGCTGCAGCATCTGGCAGGAGGAGCCGGAAGCCAGACCGAGCTGTCAGTACGTCCCGGCGTACGTGCCAGGTCGCTTCCGGATACCCGCGGTGGCAAACGCACAACCGGCTTCGGCTGGGAAGGCGTTGTCCCGAACCCTCGGCGTCAAGCCGTGGGGGGTAGTAAAGCAACACTACGATGAACCTTGGCGCTTCTCAGGAAGCAAAAAGGAGAAATGGCGTTGCCCGCTTTCAGCGCGAACCGGACCGCAAGGTTCGGGAATGCAAAGCGGACACCCTGCGTGGCATGTGTCTTTGCCGTGTGCCCATACGACAAAGACCGTAGAGCGGATCGCTTGCGACCCACTGTACGTTCCGTTGCTCCGTAAAAGGAGAGCGGATACCTTGGAGACTTGAACCTCCCACTACTGGTGCGGAGGAAACGCTACGGCGCAGATCTCACACCAGGGGAGGTTCTCGTGTCGGGAGCAGAAAGAAAGCTGTCCTCAGGGGCGGCTTTTTTTTTGCCCTGTTGCGAAGCAGTCACTCAGGAATGCCGCGGGCTGGGCCCGTTCAATCCGAATCCGTCAAGAACCTTCCCGAACAAGGGCGGTCAGCTGATCCCAGGCGGAAAATGACACGACATCGGGATGATCGAAGGGGTCACCCGCGTACCACGCCACCTGCCAGCCTGCACCCAGACTGCCGTGCACATCCGAAGTCAGCGAGTCGCCGACGTAGAGGATATCTTCAGGCGTTTCTTGCATGTTGAACGGAACAGTTCCTTGAAATAAAAAATTCCTTAAGAAATCCCAATGATCAATTCGATTAAGATATAGTTTGATAAATTCCTCATCTAATTTCTCTTTGAGCATATATTTCATCACATGGTAATTGGTTACCATAAAAACGCTGGTTCCAATAGATGAGGTTTCCATAACACCATCCCAATTTTCTAGGGCTTCATAAGCGGATTGTTCTATTTC
>RFXV01000221.1 GCA_009921445.1 Flavobacteriia bacterium | reverse complement strand
GCCGATGGGAGACATTGGCCGGAAGTTTGCAAGCTTTGGCTGGGACGTTATGGAGATCGCCAAAGGAAACGATATGAAAAGTGTGCGCGAAGGTTTGGCTGAAGCGCGGAAGCGAACAGGCAATGGAAAGCCCGTCTGCATCGTGATGCACACCGACATGGGCCACGGAGTGGATTTCATGGCAGGCACCCACAAATGGCACGGCATCGCCCCGAGCGATGAAGAACTGGAAAGAGCGCTTGGCCAACTGCCCGAAACACTCGGAGACTACGCATGAAGAAAGCCCTGCTGGTCCTTTCACTGGTTTTGTTCGCCCTCACACTCAGTGGGCAGAGGGAACCCGAACTGCCGCCTCCTCCCACCACCCGAATACTATTTGTTTTCGACGCCTCCAAGAGCATGTATGGTCGCTGGCAGAGCGGAACCAAGATCGAGGTGGCCCGCCGGCTCATGACAAAGATGCTGGACTCACTCGCCCAATTGGAGAACCGTCCATTCCAACTGGCGCTGCGTGTATATGGCCATCAAAAGCCCTCGCCCCCGCAGGACTGCAACGACACCAAACTCGAAGTTGGTTTCGGACCGAGGAACATCGGTAAGATCAAAAAAACCCTGAAGACGATCAAGCCACGAGGCACCACACCCATTGCCCGCTCACTGCTCCGCTCGTCCACGGACTTTCCCAAATGCGACAATTGCAGGAACATCATTGTCCTGATCACCGACGGCATCGAAGCCTGCGATGAAGACCCCTGTGCAGCCTCTCGTCTTCTGCAAAAAAGAGGGATCGCACTGAAGCCCTTTGTGATCGGTATCGGCCATGATCTGGAGTTCAAAAACACCTTTGAGTGCGTCGGTCAGTATTTCGATGCCAGCGATGAGAAGACCTTTCGAAAAGTTCTTGACATCGTGGTGTCTCAGGCGCTGGACAACACCACGGCCCAGGTCAATCTGCTCGATCTCGAGAAAAGACCCTCAGAAACAGATGTGGCCATGACCTTCTATGATCGGGTTTCGGGAAGAGCGATGTACAATTATGTCCACACCATGAACTACGCTGGCGTTCCGGATACACTCATCCTGGACCCGCTGATGAGTTACCGACTGGTGGTGCACACCATTCCTCCCGTCACTTTGGACAGCGTTCACCTTGTGGCCGGGAGACACAACCACATTGGACTGCCCGCAGCTCGTGGTCAGCTGGAGATCAAGCAACCCGGCGTCCGGGGCGTATCCGATGTCAAATGCATCATCCGAAAAGAGGGTGAAGGACAGACCCTTCACGTTCAGGACATGAACAGCAGCCAGAAGTATCTGGTCGGAAAATACGAGGTGGAGATCCTCACGCTCCCACGGTACCGACAGGTCGTGGAGGTGGGCCAGGTGACCACCACAACGCTGAAGATCCCGCCACCTGGAAAGGCCAGTTTTAGCAGCCCGAGTGCGGGCTATGGCGGGCTCTTCGAGGAACAGGGCGATGAACTGGTCTGGGTGACCGACCTCAACCCCGAACTCAGTCGTTTTTCCTACGATCTGCAGCCTGGGAACTACCGCATCATTTTCCGCTCGAAGAGTGCACAGAACACCCTGTACAGCATCAACAAATCATTCTCCGTCCACTCTGGAGAAAACGTCATCGTGAAACTGAAATGATCATGAGAGGATTTGAAAATTCCGGCAACAAGGACACCCGATCAGGATTTGGAGCCG
>RFXV01000023.1 GCA_009921445.1 Flavobacteriia bacterium | reverse complement strand
CGAAGAGATCGAGGAAAATAGTTGGTCCATTATGGATCCAAACAGGATAGGCCTGACCGATATGAGATCTGCGGACCTATGGAAAGGACTGATGCGTGAAACCGGAACGGAACAATCCTTTTGGCATCTGGCGCCAGAAGATCCTCAATTGAACTGAAGCTTGATCAGTTTATTCATTTTCTGAGCCATTTCACTTCCAAAGCTTTGCTTTTTATACTGGCGGACACTCTGGACGCCGCGCAGCGAATTGGTGAGCCAAACTTCATCAGCTTTCAATACATCAAAAGGAGAGATGGGTCGCTCTTGCAATTCAAGCTTCAGTTTTTCCGATAGTTCACGCACCTTCTTTTGCATGATGCCCTTCAGGGCACCTGAATCCTTTTCCGGAGTGATGAGCTTTTGCCCCTCAGCCACATAAAGGAACAGATTGCTGCGGGTGGACTCTATCACCTGATTGTCTTCGTTGAGGATCAGACAGTCGTCCAGATCATTTTCCCTGGCCCACTGTGCGGCGATGATGTAGAAGAGTGCATTACTGCTCTTGACCGAAGAGAGCAGATTTCTGGCCTTCTTATGGTCCCGGAACACATCCACGTGAAGCCCCTCTTCGGCCTGAAAAGGCAAGAAATCAAGAGGATCCGTGTCGATGACAAAATATACTTCATCGGATTCAGGCATATACGAACCTCCAGGCCCTCTTCCCACCTGAAGACGCACCCGGGCGTCTGAAGCATGCAGGTCAGAAGACTCCAGCGTACGAAGGATCTCCTGTTCCAAATATTCCGGTGTATAGGTCATCGGGATGCTCATCCGCAAAATGCGCATGGCCGCCATCAGCCTGAAGTAATGCTCCTCCCAGAATTGTATTTGACTGTTCCGGGCCAACATGGTTTCGAAAGCAGCGTCGCCATAGCGAAAAGCTCTGTCTGAAGATGAGACCATGGCCTCCTCCTTGGGTTGTAGTGCTCCGTTCCAATTGATCATGAGACAAAATTACGCTCGGGCGATCGGGCAAAAAAAAGCCCCGCAAATGCGGGGCTGTGCAAAATAAAGTTCGGCCTTTATTGAACCGTGACCTTGCGGAAGGTGGAACCTTGTTCGGTACGAACGGAAAGCAGATAAACACCTGCACGCAGATCGAGAAGCTCAATGCGCTCTGCATCTGATGTTCCGCGTACCACGCGAACAGTCTTGCCGGTGATATCAAGCATTTTGATCTCAACGATCGGACCGGAGAAACTGCGAACATTCAGGTGATCGTTGGCTGGGTTCGGATAGATCCGCAGATCGATCTCCGCAGGAGCGATCTCTTCAGCACCCATACCAATGCCCATGACAGTGGCCATCCGTGGAATGAAGTAGCCCATGACCGTATCGATGTATGCACGGGATTGCGCCTTGATGTTCGGGTTGGTCTCGTTGGCACTCAGCGGATCGGAAGGATCCCAATAGTCCCAAGGATTCGAATTGACGGCAAAAGGCAGCGCAGGATCTGCCGGTGGGATGTTCATGGTATAGATACCCTCGTACTGACCCACATTGGAAGGATTGCTCAGCGCCTTCTGGGTGTAGACGTCATTGTAGCCCGCATTCACGAAGATCGAGTTGTTGCCTGTGATATTGGCACTCTTCACAGCGGTATGGCTTCCGGCCACATCCACCACATCCCAGAATTGACCAGCTACGGGAACACGAACCATTCCTCTGTAATAAGGAGCAAAAAAGTCATAGCGGCAGTGCACACTGACAACTGGCGTTTCTCCAGCATCGGACCACGCACTGTCACCGAGGGCCCCGCCCATGTTCATTACGAGACTCACCTGGTCGGGTACGCCCGCATAGTTCTCAATATTTCGACCGGGTTGAGAAAAATCACTCAGATCACTCAGCGCACCGTAGGCCAAAGTGATGTATCCTCCGGATCCCTGACCGATGAGCATTACATTCATTGGATCCACGTGGAATGGATCGATGGCGGGCAAGGTAGGCAGTTGAACCTGCTTGGAAGCGCGAACAAAGCGTACGGCCGTCTTGGCATCCTGTACCGCATTGTAAACAGCCATCAAATTCGAACCTCTTCTGAGGTCGAGATTCTGGGTGTTGTTGGCCTGCCATCCCAAGCGATAGGTAGCTGAGATCGCTACATAGCCTTTTTTGGCCAGTCGCTGGCAGATCTCAACGGCAGCTGAATCCTTCTGCCATCCCAACGGGGATGCAAGCCCCTTGGGCAGGAAACTTCCCGTATGCAGATAGATCACCACGGGGCGGTCCATCACGTTGTCCACCATGGGGTCTGCCATATACACATCGGCATACAATGGAATGACCTGTGGGCCTCCCAGAGTAGCGGGCACATAGGCACTGAAGTTCATGCCATAGACTACGTCCTCAGTGACCACAATATCGTCATCATTGAAGATGTCATCAACATATCTCACCTGAGCCAGCAGTCCCAATGGAAGTGCAAGCAAAACAGCAAGAGGAAGGAATAATCTTTTCTTCATATCGTTTTTTAATGGTTTGACTAAGCGGGGAAGGTACGCAATTGAGCGATTACTCAGCGCCAGGCGTACGCGAGAGAGATGTAGGCCAGTCGTCCGACGTTCGGCCCGCCGTAAACTTGAAAAACCTTTTGGTCCAAAAGATTGCTCGCCCCGATCTTCAAAGTCAGCTCTTCCTCGATCCATCGGTAATTCACTTGCGCATCAAAAAGTGCATAGCTATTGATGGTCCCGGTGAACTGCGGACTGCCTTCGAAAAGGAATCCTTCGATCCACTTGTAGGTGAGATTGAAGCCGAATTGTTCCTTCCAGAGCGGCATTTCACGTCCGCCTATGCTGATGTTGTATTTGTTCTCTGGCGTGTTGAAGGCCGGTATGATCGGATCGTCCGACGCTGAAGTCAGGGCATTCCAGGTGTAATTGCCACTGAGTGAATAATACTTCCCGAAATAATAATTCAATCCTGCCGAGAACCCCTGTGTGGTCACCTGATCTCGTGCATTGGTGCTGATCCTGAATGCCTCCAGATCGAAAACGTTCGGAATGCGGTCGTAGTCGAAGATCAGACCCAATTGGTAGCCAATGAAATCCTGATACCATGAGTAGTAGTAATTGAGATCGAGGTATAATCGATCCCATAAAGTGGAACGGTAGCCCAGTTCAGCCGTCTGCACTTTTTCTGGTCGGATGGGCGCCACATCGAAGAAGTTGAATTGATAGACCTGCTGATCGGTCACCGGAAGCGCAAGGAAATCCTGTAGATCGTCCAATGTGATCAGGTCCTCGTAGCCATCCAGATTGCCCAACAGACGGGCGGGTCCCACGTTGTAATACAGGTACTGATCCTGTAGGGTCGGATTGCGAATGGCAGAGGAAATGCTGAATCGAATGGTATTCAGCTCATCGGCATCGTACACCAGAGAAAGTGCGGGCGAAACGAGCAGATCGAAATTCTGATTCTTATCCATCCGCAGGGTCGCACTGGCCTTCAGTCGTTTGCGCAGATAGCGTTTCTCCCAGCCTCCATAAAGACCAAATTCATAGTTGGTGATGATCCGGCCATTGGTATCTGAGAATATGGTCCCGTTGGAATTGGGACGGTACAAGCGGCCATTGCCGCCAAGCCGGAATTTGCCCCAATCCGACTCATCAAAGATGTACTCTCCCTGCAGGTGGTAGAGCGAAGAGCGATCTTCAAGCAAGGCTCCACCATCAGCAAAAGAAGTGGAACGAATGTGGTCGCGGAGCGCCTGGAATTCGGGTGTGCCGGGCACCAACTCCGGTATCTCGAGAATTCCATTCTGCGTCCTGTGGAAATCCGTCAGGGCCTGAAGGTTGTTCTGAGTGAATGCCTGCATCAATTCCTCGTATTGGTCGATGGGAAGGCTTTCATCCGGATAGCCCGGGAGGCCGCGAACCTGCTGCCCAAAATTATTTGGGGGAATGTTCCAAAGCTGGGCATATCGATTGGCCCAGATATTCCCAGGCTGTACCGAATCCTGCATACGTAGCGCCGTGAAATAGGCGTCGTAACTATTCCCGGCATTCTCATTCGTGGAATAGGCCCGTAGGAAGAATTTGCCCTCTTTCTTCCATTCGATCTTGTTCTGCACGAACTGAATGTCGCGCAGACTGAAACGGTTGTCTCCCTGATAGACCGTGGTGCCAAAGCCAAAGTTGAAGGCATAACTCAGCTCCTGCTCCGAATCGGTCTTGTAGTGCACAGCCGTATTGAACTTCAAATTGCGTGTGTCGTAATCCACCAAGTGGACTTCCTCTATCCCTCTTCGATGAAAAGTGCCCAGTCCTGGATAAGAGCGTGGATCGCCCGGAGTGCGGTAATCATTTTCATCGCCGTATCGATTCACGGCATCATACCCACCGGGGTTCCACTCAGGATTGGGTGAATCTTCGGTCGCGTCCATATTGTTCGCGACCCAATCGTCCGCCCGAAGGAGATAGGCATTGATCTTATACGCCCATCGGTCTTTGCCGTCCTCGTCCGTGAACTTATCGGCCCATCGGATGGCCAGCTCATGCAGGTTGCGTTCACCCACTTTGTAGGAAACATCGAGTCCTTCAAATATGAACGGATTCTTTGTGGTCATCGCAATGACCCCGTTGAAGGCGTTGGGGCCGTAAAAGGCCGTGCTCGCTCCCGCGATCACGTCCACATTGAGCACATCCAATTCCGAGGCACCCAAAAAATTGCCCAGGGAAAAATTCAATCCTGGAGCTTGATTGTCCACACCATCGATGAGCTGAAGCGAGCGAACGGGTGATGTCGAATTGAAGCCTCGGGTATTAATGACTTTGAATCCAATGCTCGCAGAGGTCAGATCCACCCCTTTCAGATTGCCCAAACCCTCGTAAAAACTGACAGACGGGGTCTCTTTCATGGCGATGGCATCCATGGCCTCCACTGTCAGCGCAGATGCCTTCTGCTTCTCGCTCAACCGGCGTTCCACGACCGAAACTTCCTGGAGCATTTCCGTGTCCGGACGCAATTTGACCTTCAGGGACCCATTGGGCGCCGTAAGTTCTATGCGCTGATCCGCATATCCGATGAACTGAACGAGCAGGGTGACCGGGAAGGGCGATCGGTGGTCGATCGTAAAGCGTCCGTCGAAATCGGTCACTGCACCTTTTTTGAGATCCGGAAGCGAAGCACTGGCCCCTACCACGGGCATTCCAGTCTCATCTTCTACGACACCTGCGATCTGCGCAGCTGCGGACAGAGCCGACAAAAAAAAGGCTCCAAAGAAGAGCCACTTGGTTCCGAGCATAAGGGCTGGATATAAAGCGTCTAAAACTAATTAAATTTAGGTGGTCGGTGTTTGGTGGTTACAAAGTGTGAATCTTTAGTTTTGTTCGCTCTTGCCCCTCTATGATCGCTACACAAAAGATCGCTGTCGTCATGCCCGCATACAACGCGGGAAAAACACTGGAAAAGACCTATCTCGAGATTCCTCGAGACATAGTGGATGAGGTCATTTTAGTGGACGATAAGAGCAAAGACAATACAGTCGAGGAAGCCAGACGGCTCGGCATAGAACACATCGTTCAACACGATGACAATTTGGGCTATGGCGGCAATCAAAAGAGCTGCTACTCCAAGGCCCTCGAACTGGACTGTGACATCGTCATCATGGTGCATCCAGATTATCAGTACACACCACTGCTCATAGCGCCCATGGCCCATATCATCGCCAACGGCGTCTACCCTGTGGTCTTTGGTTCACGCATTTTGGGCAAAGGCGCGCTCAAGGGTGGAATGCCCTGGTACAAATACGTCGCGAACCGCATCCTCACTTTGGTGCAGAACATCCTGCTCGGACAAAAACTTTCAGAATACCACACTGGCTACCGTGCTTTTTCCCGAAACGTGCTGGAATCGATTGATTTCAAGGCGAATTCGGACGACTTTGTCTTCGATAATCAAATGGTTGCTCAGATCTTTTTTGCCGGACATGAAGTGGCGGAAGTCACCTGTCCGACCAAGTACTTTGAAGAAGCGTCCTCCATCAATCTTCGACGAAGCGCGATCTATGGCCTGGGGGTTCTCAAAGTCAGTCTGGAATACAGATTGTCCAAGTGGGGGCTGTTGCGGCCAGCCTACCTCCAAGGGAAGAAATAAAGCTGCAGAACGCCGCTGTTTCGAGGGCTTCGCACAGGAGGTTCTTGAATCTATATTTGCAGCAAAGACCTCAGCATGAACTTACACGAATACCAAGGCAAAGAGATCCTCGCCGCTCAAGGCGTTGCGGTACAAAGGGGCATCGTTGCTGCAAGTGCAGATGAAGCCGTGGCGGCTGCGGAGCAACTGACAGAGGAAACCGGAACAGGGTGGCACGTGATCAAGGCACAGATACATGCAGGAGGACGTGGAAAGGGAGGCGGTGTCAAGCTGGCAAAGAGTCTGAACGATGTGCGCAGCAAAGCAGAGGAGATCATTGGGATGATGCTCATCACCCCACAGACGCCGCCGAGCGGTAAGAAAGTGCACCAGGTACTCATCGCAGAAGATGTCTACTATCCGGGAGAGAGTGAGCCAAGCGAGATATACATGAGTGTACTGCTGGACCGGCAGGCCGGGAGGAACATCATCATGTATTCACCTGACGGAGGCATGGACATCGAGGAGGTGGCCGAAAAGAACCCAGAGCGCATCTTCAAGGAAGAGATCGACCCAAAGGTGGGCATCCAGGGGTTTCAGGCACGCAAGGTGGCCTTCAATCTGGGCCTGAGCGGAAAGGCGTTCAAGGAAATGACCCGCTTTGTGGTCAAACTCTACAACGCCTACGAACACATCGATGCCAGCCTGTTCGAGATCAACCCTGTTTTGAAGACCTCGGATGACCGCGTGATCGCTGTGGATGCCAAGGTCACCCTTGACGACAATGGTCTCTATCGCCATCCCGACTACGCAGAGCTGCGCGACAAACGCGAGGAAGACCCCATGGATGTGGAAGCGGGTGAAGCCGGTTTGAACTTTGTCAAACTCGACGGCAATGTGGCCTGCATGGTGAATGGAGCCGGTCTGGCCATGGCCACCATGGACATCATCAAGATGGCGGGCGGAAATCCAGCCAACTTCCTGGATGTGGGCGGTACAGCCGATGCCAAAAGGGTCGAAACAGCCTTCCGCCTGATCCTAAAAGACCCCAATGTAGAAGCCATTTTGGTGAATATTTTCGGTGGTATTGTCCGCTGTGACCGTGTGGCTCAAGGCATTGTGGATGCCTACAGGAACATTGGAGAGATACCCGTTCCGATCATCGTGCGGCTTCAAGGCACGAATGCCGAAGAGGCCAAGACCATCATCGATGAAAGTGGTCTGCAGGTGCACTCGGCCATCTTGCTTCAAGAAGCTGCCGACAAAGTACAGGAACTGCTCGGCTAGATCGCGTACACCTCAGGTAACTCGCTCTCCTTTGCCGGAAGTGAAGCCTTGGATGAGAAGGGCTGACAAAATAAGCAGCACACATCCGATCACATTGTACCAGAGGTATTCGACCTGAAAGCCTCGAAATAAGGGCCAGTCCCCTACCCGTCCGAAATGGATCAGAAGGACAGCCGATTCTGCGATCAGTGCTGAAAGAAAGACGGCCCGTGCCTGTACCTCCTTCAGGAAGAAAGCCACAAGAAAGATCCCGAGAATGGTCCCGTAAAAAAGCGATCCCAGCAGGTTGACCATCTCGATCAGATTGTCGAACAGACGGGCACTCAAGGCAAAAGCCAGGGCAAGCAGGCCCCAAATCACTGTGATCCATCGCCCAGCGCGCAATACCCTTGGTCCGTCCTTTTCCTCAGATCGACTTCCCATATACAGATCGACAAGTGTCGTACTTGAAAGGGCACTCAATTCTCCGCTCGTGCTGCTCATTGCCGCACTGAGAATGACCGCCAGCAAGAGCCCAATAAGCCCATGAGGCAGGTAGTTCATGATAAAATGCAGAAACACATAGTTGGTGTCCTTCGCATTCAGATCCGGTCGCTCTTCCTTAATCAAAGCTTTGACCTCAGACCGGATGCGGCCCTCCTCCTTCAGCGATTCCGTCCAATTGTGTTCTGCCTTTTCCACTGCCGACAGATCGCCAGACGCTTTGGCCTGTAAGAGCGCTTTTGTGCCTTCGGTCGTTCTTCCATGATTCTCTGAAAACGCACGCTGAAGATCTGCCAGCTCCGCAGAGACTTCCGATTTCTGCAGGCTCTGAAGGCCATTTTCGTTGAAGTGGATGGGCGGTTCTTCATACAGATAGAGCACATAGATCAACACCCCAAGCATGAGGATACCGAGCTGCATGGGCACCTTGATGACCGCATTGAACAAAAGCCCCAGGCGGCTCTCCTTGATGGATCGGCCACCCAGATAGCGCTGCACCTGACTTTGATCCGTTCCAAAATAACTCAGGGCGAGGAACAGCCCGCCTGTCAGGCCGGACCAAAGTGTGTAGCGCTCATTCCAGTTGAAACCCGTATCGATCGCCTGCATTCTTCCGGTCATCCCTGCCAGATCCAACGCATCGCTGAGCGCGACATGCGATACGAGGCGCTGGACCAATACAAAGGCTGCCGCACACATTCCCAAGAGAATGATGCTCATCTGCCACTTTTGCGTCACACTGACCGCCTTGCTTCCTCCGCTTACCGTATACAGGATGACCAATCCACCCACACCCAAAATGGTCAGATTCAGATCCCATGAGAGAATGGTGCTGAGGATGATGGCCGGCGCATAAATGGTCAATCCGGCCGCCAAACCGCGCTGGACCAAAAATAGAAAAGCAGTGAACACGCGCATCCTACGGTCAAAACGCTGCTCGAGGAACTCATAGGCTGTAAAGACCTTCAGCCGGTAGTAGATGGGCAAAAAGAAACGACTGATCAATACGATCGCGATGGGCATTCCAAAATAGAACTGGACGAATCGAAGGCCGCTTTCGTAGCCGAGCCCCGGTGTACTCAGGAAGGTGATCGCCGAGGCCTGAGTGGCCATCACACCGAAACCGATGCTGAGCCATCCCATCTCATTACCGCTTTTCAGGTACTGATCGACCGACTGTTTCCTCCGCGTTCGGTGGATCCCGATTCCGACAATGCTCAGCAGGCTGCAGATGAGTACCGACCAATCCGCCCCGTTCATTGCGCCGTGTAATGAAGGCTCATCCAGTGGTAGAGCAGTATCTGAAGGAGAAGAAAGACCAGGACAACTCCGTGCCAGAGACCTATTGACCTTTCGTCAGGACTTTTATCAGGGCTCATAACAGATCAGATTTGCCAGCAATCTGTAGGCCCCAGGTACCGCTGCGGGCAACTGCCTGAAAAAGGATATGCCCGTATACATGAAGGCGCCTTCTCCGTGTTTAGCGACGATGAGCCCTCCGAGCCGGGGAGGCTCGTCCTTGTCCTGCCAGCTGATCAGCGTTTCATAGCGTGGATCCAGCGAAGAGATGTCTGCAAAGTAGAGCCCGCGCTCCTGCACCCAACCGTCAAAATCGGCTTCGGTGATGCGATTCGGCGATCGAAAGACACCGTGGGAAGGATCGATCAGCGTCGCCGCGGCCGTTTCATCACTGACGCGTTCCCTGCTCAGCTTCATGGGATAGGGACCAAAGGAAGTGAGTTTGAGATCGCGGCTGCGCGTATTGTATTGAACGATGTAGTTGCCTCCATCTTCTACATAGTCCATCAAAAAAGATTGCACACCGGGCAGCCAGTCATTCACATTATAGGCACGTATGCCGGCAATGATGGCCATGTACTCTTCCAAACCGCCCCGACGCACGCGTTCTTCATCGATGAATTCGATCTCGAATCCCATCCGCTCAATTGCCTCGGGCACAGCATCTCCAGCTCCGACGATGTATCCCACTTTGGCCGCATCGATATCGATGGATGCATTGGCGAGCTTCAATTCAGAAGGTAAAAACAGTTCGGTAGGGACGATGTGTGGATGATCGATGGACATGGAACTGCGCACCATGTCGGGGGAAGACTGCAAGCTGGGGCGCAACACTCCGGTCCGCGTGTTCTTCGGCGGAACGATCCGGATCGGGATGTTCTGAAAATCTCCAGCCTGAGCCAGCTCAAAGGGAATGGAGGAAGGCGTGACGGTCCATCCGCTCGGCACATCAAAACCCAATTCGTCTGAAACCGAGTCGCTCCAGGAACGGATCTGTACGACCGCATCGACGGCAGAACCCATGGTGACCAAACTGGGTGAGGTAAAACGGACAGTCAGCGGCGGAGCCACGACCAGTGGCCTTTTCAATTCACCATCCACGCGATCCACCTCTTTGTATTCCACAGCCAATCGCAGGGAAAATTGCCTGCCTAGATGATCGAAGGTCAGAACGACATAAGGATCGGCCTTGGCCATGGGACGCCCTATAAGGCTGTCCGGAACGTTGTGAAGGGTAGAGAATGGACGATCCAGCCAATAGGGTCCGTTCAAAGCACCACAGCGGATGCGGTCGTTGATGATCAGCATCTGGTCCCTTTGGAGCTCTTCACTTTGGTCTTGAATGCGGCCATTCCAATCGATTTCCCTGATCATCAATGGAATATCCATGCGCTTGATGCAGCGCAATTCCACGTCAAGCTGCTGGCCTACCGCAGCGGATCCATTCTGCACCAATGCCTCTGCATGCAGCCCTAAAAGACCTGCAACGATGCCATCGACGCGGCGATCGAATGCCGGAGAATTATTGCCCTCTTCTTTCAGATCAAGGAGTTTTTTAATGGCACCCGATCGATCGCCTGCTGCAAGCAATTCAGCAGCCTGGCGGGCTCCGTTGTTCGCTTTGCCGGGCACCTCCCCAAAAAGCCGTTCGTAAAATGCATTGGCTCCTTTCTGATGGATCAGGTATTCCTTCATCTCACCCCGGGCCATGGACACGCCAAATCCCTGACTCTTATGCATGCTGCGGCTCATGGATGCCAGTTCATTGCAGGAACGGCCGTTGATCGGGTCGAATCCACCCACTTCCACCTCGATGATCCCATCCTCCTTCGCGGCCCGGTCGGGCAAGGTCTTGTCCCACCAGGAACTCGCATTCCAGTAGAGCATCTCAGGCGACCATGGAATTCCGTATTCGTGGGGAAACGCACTGAGGGATCCAGCCAGATCGAAAGCCTCCGCAGCCAAAAGTGCGCTGGCCGTATGGTGGCCGTGCCCTCCGCGCCCATCGGTCGGAAATCGCGTAATGATGATGTGTGGCCGAAACTCCCGGATGACGCGTACCACATCAGAAAGCACCTCCTCCTTGCCCCAAAAAGAAAAGGTTTCTTCTGGATTCTTGCTGTAGCCAAAATCCACGGCCCGGGTGAAAAATTGACGCCCGCCGTCGATCTTTCGCGCCTCGAGCAACTCTTGCGTTCGGATATAGCCCAGTGGGGCACCCAGTTCCGCTCCGATCAGGTTCTGACAGCCGCTTCCCCTTGTCAGGGACAGATAGGCCGTCTCAACACCTGCTCCGTGTGTCAGCCAGGAAATGAGTCGGGTGTTCTCGTCATCGGGATGGGCTGCGAGATAGAGTACTCGGGTTTCTTTTTGCAGGGATCTGAGTGCATGCAGTATTTCCTCAAGTCCGGTCGGCACCTTTTGCCCTGTTGCCATAAATGACAAGAGCAATGCCCAGATCAGCGGGATCATTTTCTTCATCGAGGCAAACTTAAGTGCCCCAACGAAACCATGAATGAACTCGTGTGTATTGTACATTAGACACACTCGAAAAACGAAACACATTTCCATGCTTTATCGTCTACTTGCCCTCATGGGACTGATGGCCTCATTCCCCCTTTCAGGACAACTTTCAACTCGTTTGCTCCTCCACGATCGGACCTATGTCATTGAGGAAGGAGATTTCTCTGCTTCAGGATCAGGAAAAGCTGCGTACGATGCAGTGACTGACCGTTTTTACGGAATCTTGCATTACGCACAAACACCTGATGCATCTGAGCTGAAAGAATTGGAAAAGCAAGGGGTGCACTTCAATCATGCATTGCCCCTCAGGGCCTACCTGATCGACCTGCCGAAAGAGGCCTGGCCTTTGGACGGCTCGACAGCTATGGCCTTCACTGTACTTCCAACTGAGAGCCGGACCTCAAGGAATATGAAGCTCGGGAATTACCCCGAGCACATGATGCAAGCCGACGGGCGTGCAGAAATGGAACTCAGCCTGGCCAACGGTCCTTCATGGACCGCCTCACTTGAGGCGATCCGCGCAATCGGCTTTGAAGTGCTCGAAACGGACAGAAGCATCGGCAGGGTGCGCGTTCTTGGACCCATCGACCATACAGAGCAACTGATCGATCGGCCTTTTGTCTTCTTCATCGCTGAGGCACTTCCTCTGGCTGAAAAAGAAAACGATCTGGCCCGTTCAAACCACCGGGTGTCCTATACCCAGCAGCAGCATCCCACCTACGATGGTCGTGATGTGGTGGTTGGCGTAGGAGATGATCGCCAGATCGGGCCGCATATCGATTTTCAGGGCCGCATCATTACGGATTATTCGCAGCCAGGCAGTGCAACCAATACACATGGTGATCATGTTTCGGGCACTGTTCTCGGCGCAGGAAACATCGATCCTTTTGCGAAAGGCATGGCTCCTGGTGCGGAACTGGTTTATTATCCACCTGTTGGGAGCGGACATTTTCAACGCATCGATTCGGACTACGCTCAGTATCAGGTGTTCATTCACAACAGTTCCTACTCCGGTGGCTGCAACAGCGGCTACAATAGCCAGGCGGCCGAACTCGACCAGAACTCGGTCGATAATCGCTCCTATTTGCACGTCTTCTCGGCAGGAAACAATGGCAATTCCCCCTGCAGTAATGCCTACATCCCAGGAGTGCCGTGGGGAAATATCACAGGGGGCCACAAACTGGCCAAAAACGTCATCGCCACAGCGAACCTCACCGATTTTGATATTCCTGCTTCCAGTTCAAGCAAGGGACCCGCAACAGACGGACGGATCAAACCGGACATAGCCGCCGTGGGTACACAGGTCTATTCCACAGGTCCGGACAACACCTATTTCAACGCAACGGGAACCTCGATGGCAGCACCCGGAGCTGCGGGCACACTGGCTGTCCTCTACAGCGCTTACAAACAGACCCATTCGAACGTGGATCCTGCCGGTGGGCTGATGAAGAACATACTGATGAACACCGCTGACGACCGCGGAAATCCCGGTCCTGACTTTCAATACGGCTACGGTCGGATCAACGCCCGGCATGGAGTGGAAGTGATCGAGAACGATCGCTTTTCTCTGGACACCATTGCACAAGGCCAGACGAATACGCATACGCTCACTGTGCCGGCTGGACTTTCCAAACTAAAGGTGATGGTCAACTGGGTGGACCCACAGGGATTCGTTGGTTCCGCACGCAATCTGATCAACGACCTGAACATCACACTGACCGCGCCCGATGGCAACCAGCTGCTTCCATGGGTTTTGGACCCAACGCCCAATATCACGGCCATCACCAGCAATGCCGTTCGTGCGATCGACAGCCTGAACAACGTGGAGCAAGTCACGCTTGATTTTCCTGTGGCTGGAACCTATACACTGAGCGTGAACGGATCCACCATTCCTTTCGGCAGTCAGGAATATTTCTTCAGCTACCACTTCGTACAAGACGAGATCGCTGTGGAATTTCCCGCGGGAGGAGAGTGCATTGCTCCTTTTCAGCCGGAGGTCATTCGCTGGGCCGCCCCAGACGGTACGGGAACCTTTCTCGTAGAATTCACTCCGGATGACGGACAGAACTGGTTCACCATCAGCGCCAATGTCCCAGCCAGTGAGCGACACTTCAGCTGGTCCGGCCCGCCCAATCTGTACACCACGGATCAAGCGCGTATACGCGTAACAAGAAGTGGCCAGAGCGGTCAGAGTGGTATGTTCCAGATCTTTGGTCGTCCGGGAAATATCTCAGTGGTTCGCTCCTGCCCCGACAGCACCCGCTTCACCTGGAATGCCGTTCCCAATGCCACCCACTACGAATTCCTGACCATGGGAGATCGCTATATGGACAGTCTGCTGGCGGTTGTGGATACCAACTTTGCGTCCTTTTCCACCATTGATGCAGGCGATGAACTTTGGGTGAGCGTTCGCGCTTTCCGAGACTCCACGCTGATGAGCGAGCGGGCCGATGGCTTTTTCAAACCATTGGGGCTGTCGAATTGCGTACTGCAGAACGATATGGCCATTGAGGAGATCCTTTGGCCAGGAAGAGGATTGCAGGATTGTCAGAGTCAATCCATTGTGCCCAAGGTGCGCATCTCCAATACGGGCAGCAATCCAGCTACAGGTTTTGACGTGGATATCCACTACTCCGGACCGGGCCTGAATGGGACCCAAAGCATGGCGGTGACCGATACCCTGCAGCCCGGACAGGTGGTAGATCTTATTTTCTCCACTGCACTCAACTTCAATTCGGGAACTTTCGCTGTATCGGCTGTTGTCGATCTGCCCAATGACAACAATGCGCTGAACGACAGTGTGGCCACGGACATACTCATATCGGTGGGCGCCGGTGCTGTTGCTTTCCCCGACTCCAACGACCTCGACAATTTCATTGCCTGCCCTACAGCTACAGACTGCGGTGCGACCTCCTGCGCCCTTTCTGATGGATTTCAAAATCTGCCGAACAATGTGACAGGAGGCGATGATATTGACTGGCGCACTCATAGTGGATCTACAGCGTCCAACAATACGGGGCCTTCTTTCGATCATTCAACAGGTACAACAGCAGGCAACTACCTCTATCTTGAAGCCTCCAACGGCTGTCAATTCCAGGAAGCGGTACTCACCTCGCCCTGCATCGATCTGAGCACGGCCGTGCTGCCCAAATTCAAATTCTGGTACCATATGTACGGAAGTGCGATCGGTGAACTCCATGTGGATGTGATCGCAGGCGGACAGCTCTACCCGGATGTGGTGGCTTCCATCAGCGGAGACCAGGGCGATCAGTGGCTTCCTCTTGAGATCGATCTAAGCCCGTACAACGGCGGCCTGGTGAATGTCCGGATCCGCGGCATTACCGGAGGTGGCTGGCAGGGAGATATTGCGATCGATCACTTTGTATGGTCGGAAGTGAATTCGGCCCCAGTGGTCGACTTCAGCCCTGTTCAATCGGTGATATGTCCTGGGGAAACCGTACAATTCAATGACGCCAGCAGCAACGGGCCCAGTCAATGGGAATGGAAGGTGTTTCCCAACACGGTGAATTTTGTGAACGGAAGCAGTCCGAGCAGCTCTGATCCGAGCATTCAATTCACCAATTTTGGCACCTACAGCATCCGTCTGATCGCCACGAATGCATTTGGAACAGATTCCGTTGAATACAGCCAGGCCGTTCGCATCGATGCGCCGGCCACCTTCCTGTCCGAAGATTTTGAGAACCTGAGCGGTGGATTCCCTCCGTTCGGATTTGAAGTGGTCAACCCCGACAACGATGACACCTGGGAGCCAGAATACGCCAACGGGATCGCGGGTGGAACAAGCCGGGTGGCTGGTATCGGAAACTTCAGCTACAATGCACCGGGTGAAGAAGATTGGTTGGTAACGCCTCGTGTCAGCATTCCTTCTACTGGAGGTATGTACCTGAAATGGGACATCGCCTATGCCTATTATTCGAATACCTATTCCGATGGCATGGAGATCCGGGTGAGTACCGACTGCGGGAAAACCTTCCCGAATGTTCTCTACAGTAAATCAGGAAGTGATCTGGCCACTGCCGGAAGTCAAACCTCTGACTGGGCACCTGCAGGCCCCTCTGAGTGGAGGCGGGACAGCCTGAGCCTGGACAACTGGTCGGGACAGGAGGTGCGCATCGCCTTTGTGAACATCAATGGATACGGCAACAACTTGTATCTGGACAATCTCAACATCTATGAGCCCGGCGTATTGGCGCCAACTGCTTTCATCGATCAATCGGATACGGTCATCTGCTCAGGGGCATCCATGAACTTTCAAGTACCGAATCCAGGTTCCAGTGTGACCTACAATTGGGACTTTGGCGCAGGGGCTGCTCCGGCCACAGCCATTGGACCAGGTCCGCACAGCGTGACCTACGGAACATCCGGAAGCAAGAGCATCGACCTGAATGCTGGAAACACAGGCGGACAGACCAATGTCAGCAGCAGCTTACAGGTCATACCTGGAACGGATGCGAATTTCAGCTATGCTCAGGGAGCGAGTTATCTGGAATACGACTTCACTTCACTGGCCACTGGAAGCGGAACAATTACCCACAATTGGGATTTTGGAGATGGCAATTTCAGCACCTCAGCCAATCCCACGCACACCTATTCAGCCACAGGAACGTATACGGTCGTTCAAAATGTGGATTCGGATTGCGGTTCAGATCAGACCTCGGTCGATGTGGTGGTCACCAACATCGGCCTGCAGGAGATGCTCCAAAGTGCATGGTCCATCTATCCCAATCCTGCAGATGCAAGCCTGACCATTGAGTTCCAGCACAACGAAGCAGATCGCCTGCGCCTGGTGGATATGAGTGGAAGGCTTTTGAAGGAAGTCCAACTGCCCAGGACCACTCGGAAGGTGGAGCTTTCTCTTGAAGAACTGAGCAGCGGTGTGTATATGCTGCAATTGGTCAGCCCCAGAGGCTTGTCTGTGAAGAGATTCCAGAAGAACTAGAACTGCTGGATCGATCTCATTTTTCTCAAGGCGTCGGGGCTCCCGGCGCCTTTTTCTTTTGCAAGCCTACCAGCAAAAGCAGCAAGAGCATGGTCAACAGGCCGTTCAGGGCCAGAACCTCATAACCCAGCTCGAGGTCCCAATGCTCCCTGAGCGCTGTATCGATGAGCCATGTCGAGA
>RFXV01000220.1 GCA_009921445.1 Flavobacteriia bacterium | reverse complement strand
GCGGAAAAACTGAGGAAAAGTGCAAAATAATGGATGGGCACCATCTCCCAGCGAAAAAGTGCTTTATAGAAAAAGACCGTCGATTCCCCAGTAGAAGCAAAGTCTCTAATGGCCAGAAAAAGGAGAAGGAGGGAGGAAAGCAGCATGCTCCAGACAAAGGCCTTCAATATGTTGGATCGGTGGGTGGACAGGCGCCTTTCCATGCCCACAAGGACCAGAGGCCAGCCGATCATAGGGATCTTGAGGATCAGTTCCCGTGCTCCGTTGGCTGAATTTTCCGTGTAGGTGGTACCCAAGGCGATCCAGCAAAACAGGGCAAACACCATCAGCCAGGGTGGATTGCTCAGGCAGCTTCTGAAAAATGACCGCCAATCGCGCCGGAGGATCCAACCCAGGCCAAAGACCATGAGGCCGAGCGCAGTGGGTGGAAAGTCGAACTGAAAAGGGAGGTTGAGAACAAACCAAAGGGCTCCGATCAGATACAGCCATTTTCGGATCAGATCCATTGGACTCTTCATCTATTGGTTGCCCAAAAGGGCATTGTACGCGCCCTGATCGTTGAGCAATTCGATCGCTCTCTGGCTAACGGGATCGAATCTGAGATTGAAAATGACTTGCCCTCGGTCGTAGCCGTACCGCATGGCGATCTGACTGCCCAGTTCCTGGCGTATCTGTTCCTTGTGTCGTTCAAATTCTTCCCCCTTTTTGAGATCGAATTGCGCCTTGAGCTGCTCAATATCAGTCTTGAACTCCCCGAAGTCTTCCCTTTCGGCCATTTCCTCCAGGCGTTCGATCACAATGTCTGTCCGTGTGAGGAATTGAAAGGGCGAATCGTCCATATAGCTCCGGAAGACCTCCAGGTCTTTGTCAGAAGGAAGGTAAGTGTCGGGTTCGATCAGCTGATCGGGCCGCGTCCTTTGCTGCGTGTTGGCAAAATCGAAGAGAATGTCCTCCTCCAACAAACTTTCAATGAGAACGGGGATGTTTTCCTGATCCACTTCCACATCAGGATCGATGCCCCCTCCATCTTTCACCGCTCGGCCATTTTTTGTACGGAAGCTGTTTCTCAGGCTGTCAGCCACCTGAGTGGGTTCCCCAAAGGCGTCCTTTTGCGAATAATTGACCGATTGAATGCATCGTCCGCTCGGGGTGTGGTATTTGGCAATGGTGATCTTCACTTGTGCACCATAGCTGATCGGTGCCGTTTGCTGCACAAGACCTTTCCCAAAACTCCGGGTGCCAATGATGATCCCGCGGTCCAGATCCTGCATCACACCCGCAACGATCTCGCTTGCTGAGGCTGAATTTCCATCGATCAATACGGCGAGTGGGATCTCCCGGTCCATCGGATTGCGCTGGGTGCTGTACTGCATGCGTGCCTGTCTTGCCTTTCCACGCGTACGAACCACTTCCTGTCCCTTGTCCAAAAAGAGATTGGAAACGTTCACAGCCTCTCCCAACAGGCCTCCAGGGTTCCCTCTGAGGTCGAGAATAAGACCTTTGAGTTCTCCATTTTTCTTCAGGCGTTGGTAGGCCTGCTGCACCTCGGAGGACGCTCTGTCAGTGAACTGAGTCAGAAGGATGTAGCCGATTCCGGGTGCGATCTCCGTATAATGGGGAACACTCGGCACATTCACCTGTGCGCGTTCAAATTGTTTTTCGAATCGTTCGTCTCCGCGACGGATCGCAAGGGAGATACGGCTGCCCGGAGCTCCCTTCAGAAGCTGCTGAACCTCTTCGATCGGCATGCCCATGGCATCGATCCCTTCCACTTTTTCGAAACAGTCTCCAACCATCAG
>RFXV01000219.1 GCA_009921445.1 Flavobacteriia bacterium | reverse complement strand
TTTCCATCCGGAGAAGGATGTGATGGTCCTTGAGCAGGGCCGTCGCTTTGAGATGCACAGGGACTGAGTCCGCATCTTCCTCTGTTCAAACGGGCCGTTCAGCTTATTTTCGTTGCATGAAATGCGGCATCGTCGGGCTCCCCAATGTGGGCAAGTCCACACTTTTCAATTGTTTGTCCAGTGCAAAGGCGCAAGCGGCGAACTTTCCCTTCTGTACCATCGAACCCAATCTTGGAACGGTCAATGTCCCCGACCAAAGACTGCAGGTGCTTGAAGATCTGGTCCATCCCGAGAAAGTGATCCCCGCGACGGTAGAGATCGTGGACATTGCTGGTTTGGTGAAAGGAGCGAGCAAAGGCGAAGGTCTGGGCAATCAGTTCCTCGGAAATATTCGGGAAACCCATGCCATCATCCATGTCTTGCGATGCTTCGAGAACGACAATGTGACCCATGTCGACGGATCCGTGGACCCCATTCGGGACCGCGAGACCATTGATTTTGAGCTACAGATAAAGGATCTGGAGACCATAGAGAAGCGTCTGGAAAAAGTCCGCAAGACAGCCAAATCGGGCAACAAAGAGGCCCTCAAGGAGCAGGATCTATTGGAGCGATGCATCGAGCATGTAGAAAAAGGAGCGAGCATCCGGTCTTTTGAAGCTTCGGCAGCCGAGGCAACGATCATTGAGGAGATGCAACTCTTGACGGCCAAACCAGTGCTCTATGTCTGCAATGTCAGTGAGTCGGATGCGGTCAGTGGCAACGAGCACGTCGAGCGCGTACGGGAGGCTGTTCAGTCTGAGGATGCAGGTCTGATCATGCTGGCCGTGGCCACAGAATCGGACATCGCCGAACTGGAGGACTATGAGGAGAAACAGCTTTTTCTCGATGAGATCGGCCTGGAAGAGCCAGGGGTCAATCGCCTGATACGGGCAGCTTACGACCTGCTCGACCTTCAGACCTATTTCACTGCGGGAGAAAAAGAAGTTCGTGCCTGGACCTTCCCAGTGGGCAGTTTGGCCCCACAAGCAGCTGGAGTGATCCACAGCGATTTCGAGAAAGGATTCATTCGGGCAGAAGTGATCTCCTTCGAGGAATACAAGACCTACGGATCCGAGTCCGCCGTTCGGGAGGCTGGTAAGCTTCGTGTGGAGGGAAAGGAGTACCGTGTGCAGGACGGCGATGTGATCCATTTTCGCTTCAACGTCTAGGGCTCGTTCTCTTTACTCCTTCGCAACGGTTACGCCACAAGCCGAAAAAGGATAATCCGCATATCGTTCACCCGATATTCGGCAATCTACACTTCATACTTCTCATTGTGATCACAATGACCTAGAGTGCCGATTATGGCTCTGTTGATCATTTTCTCCCTGTTCGCCATCGGATTCTCCTTCCTGTGCTCCATACTGGAGGCGGTGCTGTTGAGCATCACTCCCTACTATGTGGGCATTCAGCAACAGGAAGGCACTGAAATCGGCGAGGATCTGGCCCGCTTCAAGGGCGATATAGACAGACCTCTGGCTGCCATCCTTTCGCTGAACACGATCGCCAACACCCTGGGCGCTGTCGGAGTGGGATCGCAGGCCGCCGTGGTTTTCGGATCGACCCGTATTCAACTGTTCGGAATCAGCTTCCTGAGCTGGGAGGCGATGATCGCCGGCGGCATGACACTGTGCATTCTCTCCTTCTCAGAGATCATCCCCAAGACCATCGGCGCCAACTACTGGGAGCGACTCACGCCCTTTACGGTATACACCCTGAAGATCATGCTGTACGTGCTGGCTCCCTTTGTCGGGTTCGCCCGGTTCGTCACCCCAAACCAGTGCCTAACG
>RFXV01000218.1 GCA_009921445.1 Flavobacteriia bacterium | reverse complement strand
GTATGATCGAAGCCGTGCTGACGGCTGATATCGCGCAATGCACGGGAAGAAGACAGATTGGAAACCGTGGCCCCTCCTTTGATGGGCAAGAGGTAATCTGCACAGATGACAAGGGTGTATTCCTCACCGAACATCTTTCCTTCCTCGGTGATCAGCGCCAAGCGGTCCACGTCAGGATCCACAACGATGCCCAGCGCGCACTGTTTTTCCCGTGTACACTTCATGATCTCCCCAAGGTGCTCTTCGAGCGGTTCGGGATTGTGCGGAAAGTGCCCTGTCGGTTCGCAGTAAAGCTCTTCGATCTCTTCAACTCCAAGGGCCCGAAGCAATCGTGGGATTGCGATCCCTCCGCTGGAATGGACGGCATCCACAGCCACACGAAAACCAGCATTGGCGATCGCATCGCGATCCACATAAGGCAAGTCGATGATGGCTTGAATGTGCTTGTCCAGCGCATCATCCAGCATTTTGTGGTCGCCGAGGGCATCCACCTCACAAAAGTCGTATCGACCGGTCTCAATGGCCTCCAGAATGGCGGCGCCGTCTGCGGCAGAGAGGAACTCCCCTTTCTCGTTCAATAGCTTGAGTGCGTTCCATTGCTTGGGATTGTGGGAAGCTGTGAGAATGATCCCGCCGTCCGCCTTTTCAAAGACCACGGCCATTTCCACGGTAGGCGTGGTGGACAATCCCGCATCCCGAACGTGAACGCCGGACATGCGAAGTGTCGCAGACACCAGATCCTGCACCATGGGACCCGACAATCGGGCGTCCCGTCCAACAACGACCACCGGATCGGATTTACCCGATCGCTCTTTGATGAATCCCGCATAGGCTGCGGCGAAAGCCACTGTATCCACCGGAGTGAGCGAGTTCCCCACTTCTCCACCGATCGTACCTCGAATACCGGATATGGATTTGATCAAAGTCATAGGCCAAACATGTTGAAACAAATATACGTTCAGGTCTGCTGTTCAGGCTTCTGAATACGATGCTTCGTGGCTCTTGAAAAGATGTGGGAAAACCCCTTCTTCCCCTACCTTTACTGCGCTGCATTCGTGCGTATTTTCATTAAGAATCAATCGGCAAGCCTGAATGAGTGAACATGAGGAATCGGAGCTGAGGGAGTTGATCCGGAGGTTTGAGGGCATGGTGAAAAACGGGGAGTCTCCCTTTTTTGATGTAGAGGAATTTGAGCGCATCAGCGATCATTATTTCTCTTCTGGAAAGATCAACAAGGCACTTAAAGCTGCAGAGATGGGCGAAGAGGTATTCCCCTTTTCTTCCAGTTTCCCTATCAAACGCGCACAATTTCTGCTTGCCTACGATCAAAATGACGAGGCACTTCGGGCACTGGACCGTGCAGAGCGGATGGATCCCGAGAACACAGAGCTCCTGCTTGCCCGTGCTGCTCTGTTGAGCAAAAAAGGCGCCCACAAAAAGGCCATTCGCTTGTATCACAAGGCATATTCTCGACATGAGTTTCCCGAAGAGGTGCTGATCTTGATGGCCAATGAGCATCAGATGCTGGGGGCACATAAGGAAGCGGTGAAGTTGTACAGGGATGTACTCAGAATGAATCCTGAAGACGAGATAGCGCTCTTCAACTTGGCCCATTGCTTCGAGGCCCTGGGACAGGAAGATGAGGCCATCACATATTTCAAGAAATTCATCGATCAGGAACCCTATTCTGAACAGGCCTGGTTTCATATTTCGGCAGCTTTTGCGCGAAAAAAAGATACTGAGCGTGCCCTTTGGGCCATAGACTACAGCCTGCTCATCGATCCGGAGTTTGCAGCTGCACGTTTCGAGAAAGCACGGATCCTCGAGCAT
>RFXV01000217.1 GCA_009921445.1 Flavobacteriia bacterium | reverse complement strand
AGGCATCGCCTTTATATGGATGCTCGAACGCTGGCCTTAGATCAAGCCCGCAAGTTTTACAAAAGCGGAGCTTTTAGAACTTATTTGCGCTAAAAGTCGCAGACGTCATCGTTGGTCTCCGCCACGTACTGGATCAGATTCTCTGCCTGTTCCACCACAAAAGTGGTGTCCAGGGAGAAGTTCTGATACTCCAGGGTGATATTGAACTGATCGTTCAGTTGCACCCCACGGGTCTTCCAGTTTCCGTTCACCAAATTGATGTTGGTGTAGTAGCCATCCACATACGCCCGGGCGCTTACTGAGGGCAGTATGCGCACACTGTCATTGGCAGCGCAGTAGACCTCCACATCGTAAGAAGTAACAGCCGGCAGAATATTGAAGTCGTCGTCATTGAAGGCATCGAACGAACCCGATGCAGAATTGAATTCCTTTTGCACAAAGTACTTGTACCAATAATCGGTCTCCACAACCAATTTTGGGCTCGCACTCATGGGTTGCTCAGATACAAGAGCGCCTGTATATGAGCGATTCCCACTCGTCTCTGTTATGGGAAGCCAATCCAAGCCAACAGACTGTGTGCTGTTGGCGAAGGGCTCCACCCAAACGTATGACCGAAGATTGTTCAGGTCCGGCACATTGGTCGGCGGGGTGAAGTCTATGTTGTAGTTCCAGTTGCTCGAATAGGGCATATAGCGGAAAAAGCCAGCCACGGGATAAGGCGATTGCACGCGAAGCTCTCCATTGGGCGCACGAAGGACAGCTGCCTTGACGGTTTGGATCGCCTGATTGAACCCTATATACCTCATGCCCACTTCAACGGTATCGCCTTCCTTTATAAGGTTGCCTGTCAGCGGATTGGTGCGGGTGGAGTCGATCACCGAACTGTAATAGATGCCGTGCTCGCCCCCGCTGATCCGCTTGGGATAGATGGTGATCGGCTTGCCCTCATCGTCCTTGCCTAAATACCGCAACCAGTTGATCCGGTTGTAAGTGAAATAGTCCATGAACACCCGATTGCGCGCCACCTCTCCCTCAATGGCCGTATTGATCTGCAGATCGGAGTTTCCGCCAATGATGCGGTAGTTTTTATCTACTCTATTTGTGATGCTGATCTCCACGTCGAGAACATCCCCGGTGTACACTTCGCGGGTATACGCAGGCACCCAGTTGGTGTCGTCCCCATAGCCCACGAACTCCTTGATCTGGACGGCCACAGTTTCCCCATTGACCACAGCCGTATCAAAAAAGGTCTCATACAACTTTGGGCGCACGGGTTTCAAATATTGCTTCCAATACCAAAATTGAGCACCCTGAAGGATGAGCACGGATGTGCGGTTGGTGTCGTAGTAGACGCTGTCCAGACTGCCCGTTCGCATCACCTTCACCATGCGTCCGTCCGAGCCGTTCTTGCCCGAGATCAGTGAACCCTGACCCACTGTACCGTTGGAAGCCGTGACCGTGATGTCCTCGAGCTCCAGGAATTCAGGAAGATTGGTCTTGGCGTACAAACCCGCAGATTCGGTTGAGCTGAACTGTCCTTCAGGGATAGCGAGCTCTACAGAACCGGACTCATGCCCGGGCGCGGTGATGAGCACGGAAAACTTGACCGTGTCTCCCGCCTGGGGCTCCATGCCCGGATGGACCGCAAAGGTGACCGCACCATTGGAAACGAAAAAACTCTTGGTTCCCAACTCGGAGAAGATCTTCGCCTCATCCCGGCCTTCCACAAAGACCTCTGCATTCTGAAGGGGCTGACCCATTTCATCCACCAGCTCGAGGGTGAGGCGGTAGTTGAAGATGTCGGAATTCAAGGTAAGCTGAAAGTTGTCCA
>RFXV01000216.1 GCA_009921445.1 Flavobacteriia bacterium | reverse complement strand
GCTGATCACCGCCCTCTAAGGCACGGTCAAGTTCGGCAAGATCCAATCCCGCTCTGGCGACCGCCGCCTTAAGATGCTCCCCCTGATCCCACCCATTGGTGCCGCCAAAAATTAAAGAAGATACCTCGTGCACATACTCAAGCCCCCTTCCCCTACGCTGAGCCTCAATACCCAGGCCACTCAGGCGATGGATGTAGGGCTGATCCTTAGCTACGGAAAGCGTCTCCCGGTCTTGCACCACCGGATCCGGTCGAGCCGGCAGCCTAAAGGGAAGCCCTAAAAATTCCGCACGGCGGCGCGAGTCCAGGCCGATATAGGCAGGTTTCTTTCGATTATCGAAGACGAGTCCAGGCTCCCGGATCGCGATGGGATACACAATCCGGAGCTGGATCCCCACATCATAATCATCGCGAAGCCGCAGGAGATCCGCAGTAACAAGGTAGGAGTAGGGGCTTCGAAAGGACCAATAGACATCAATATTTTCCTGCATTTTCTTTCCTCTCACGAAACCCTAAACGGTCATTCAAGCATCGACGTCCTTTGCAGGTCGATAGCCAAGGGCGTCCAGGTGCCCCTCATGCTTGCCCCGGTCTATGTCGTATAAAAGCACCATCACCGTTGAAAAAATCGGCAGCGTGAAGGACAGCGCCACATGAATCCAACCGAACTCGATGATTGTCCGCCCTCCGTAAAGCTGGGCGGGGTCCGCTGCAGGGTCATCAAAGCCAACCAGGGAAATAATCGCTCCCGAGATCAAGACGCCGCCGGCGCCAATAAGCTTATGAACGAAGGAATTGACCGTTCCTAACAAGCCCTCTTCCCTTCGCCCCGTTCGCTTCTGAACTTCTTCTACGATTTCCATGCCCATGGAGCCAATAAAGACGAAGCCCAGGGCGCCTAGGGAGGACATGGTGCAGGTGTGAACGAGAAGGACCACCCAAAGAAGATCAGAGCCGTTGTCCGGAGACAGACTTGTGCCATAGGAGAGATCGAGAAGCCTCAGAAGCACTGGGAGCGGCCCCACGGCAACGGTAAAGAGGAAAATGCCTACCGCGATATTTTTCTTATCCCGACCCCGGGCGATGAAGGGAGCCAGGGAAACGGTCACAATGACGGAGAGCGCGGTAAACAGGGCGAAAGGGGCAATCTGCTCCGGTTTCCACTGCCAAAGGTATTCGTTGTAATACGTCCCCACGCCCTGCTCGACACCGACAAGCAACGCGTAAATACAACCTGCCAAAAAAAGCACAATCCAAGAGCGATTGGCTAGCGTTTCCTTCCCTTCCCTCAAAAGGATCCGAAAGTGCACCGACCTGGGTTCGGGCGCGTGAAGGGAAGGGATATTACGATGGGTTCCAAGGCACGAAACCATTCCACCGATAAAGATCCCAAGCCCCCCCCAAAAGGCCAAGGATTGATAGCCCTCGAGGTCAACAAACGAATCAAGAAGGTAGCGATTGGCGACGAATGCAATGCCCGCGCCTCCCAACCAGCCAAAGGCCATTGCCCAAGCCGAGAGTGCATTTCGCTGGTCGTAATCCTTTGACAATTCCGGTGCAAGCGCCCCCCGGGGCACCTCATAAAACGTCATGGATAAACGAAGGATGACCAAAAGAACCAACAGCCGAAGGAAAAGGGCTTGATCTGAAATCTGCCCTGGATCGGACAGAAGAAGGTAGTAAGACACCGCGAAAGGGACTAGGGCGGCATACATGAAGGGATGGCGGCGACCCCAGCGGGTTCGGGCTCGATCGGACCAGATACCAACAAGGGGATCGGAGACTGCGTCCACCGCCAAGGCGATGGCCATTGCCAAGGCCGCAACCCCGGCGTCCAAGCCCAGCACTTGGTTGTAGTAGA
>RFXV01000215.1 GCA_009921445.1 Flavobacteriia bacterium | reverse complement strand
TTTCGTGATGAGCGTCCTGGATCGGCTTTCGAGCGATTCCTTGCCGATTCGGGGCTTGAGGGGGCGTTGTCTACTGAACCGAATGGAGAGTTGCTGACCGGCATGCTATTGCGCGTGGGTGCCTTGTTTTCCAGTTGGGACGGCCAAGGAATGACGATTGAGGCCTGCGTCCGGGAATTGGAGCGATACCGCAATGGAGAACTCAACCTGGCACCCTTTTCCACCAAAGAGCCATACGGAGCTTGCGTTCGCGTGCTCACGGTTCATTCGTCAAAGGGTCTGCAGGCCCCCTACGTATATCTGGCCGATTGCCTCCCGGGTAGACCCCATCAGACCACGTTGCATGTTCGCAGAGTCGACGGCGCACTGCGTGGCAGTGCGCCGCTGATCAAAGGAGAAGGACTCTTTGGATCGATCGAGTTGCTGCCAGCTGGGTGGGCGACGCAGCATGCAGAGGCTTTGCGTTTTGAGGAAGCAGAAAACATTCGGCTGCTGTATGTCGCCACCACACGGGCACAGCGTCAGTTGATCATATCTGCCCATTCTGCCACGGAAAGCACGAGTGGTACATGGGATATCCTCGGGAAATACCTGCTCGACCCCCTTGTGGAACGTATTGATGTCGATCCGGCTGCGGCTGTGCTCCCGGATCCCATCAAACCAATAAAGGCGACCGAAATGTCTGGGCCGTTGTCTCCGGAGCCTGTTGAACCCTTCCAACTTGGGAAGCCGACATGGCTACTTCAGCGGCCGTCGGAGGGGAAAGAGGTGGTTGTCCGCGGCACTGGTTCATCCGATGGGATGCAGTACGGAAGTGCAGTCCATACCCTGTTTGAGGCGGTTGTTGCCAGGCGAAAGGAAGGAATGAGGGACGCTGATGTGTCTGCACTGACAATGGAGGTCATGCGGTATCGATTCAGGTCGGAATCAGCAAAGGAGAAGGCTGAGGCGGCTGCCGACGTTGTGCGGGCGTTCCTGGCCTCTGACCTGTGGGATCGGCTGCAGGCAGCCGATCGGGTGTTGACTGAAGTGCCTTTGACGACCCAATCCCGGGAGGAGGACCTGTCTGTCATTACGAGTGGTGTGGTGGACTTGGCCTTCAGGTCAGGTAGTCACTGGACGATCGTTGATTACAAGACAGACAGGGCCTCCATCAATGAACTCATCGAGCGCCATGCTCCACAGGTTGGAGCCTACGTTCGCGCCTGGTCGTCCCTGTTTCCGAAGGATTCGTGCGAAGGACTCATCTGGTCAACCGACCATCACACATCCATACCCGTCATCATCCAGGAAACATGAGGCCGATGCAATCATGACTGAAATCATACTGACCGGGATAGCTGCTGTAATGGCGGGTGCCGCCGGTACATGGCTGTTTCTCAGGGGACAATACACGGGTCTGGAGGTGCAGGCAAGTGATTTGAAGGAGGCGCGTGATAGAGCTCTTGATGAACTCTCTCATTTGCGTGAGGAGCAGACCTCTCTTCGTGCCGCCCTCTCTGCCGAGCGGGCAGGTCGTGCGCAGGAAGTCAAGAATTGGGCAGAGAAGCAGGAGGTTCTCGTCAAGGCCCAGGAGGATCTGGTAAAGCAGTTTGATGCCCTCTCCCGCAAGGCCTTGGATATGAACAGCAAGAGTTTTCTCGAACTGGCACGAACCCAGATGGAGAAGATGATCACTGAGGTTGACCAGAAGGAGTCCCAACGGAAGTTGGAGCTTGAGAAGCTTGTGGAACCGCTGTCCAAGTCGCTCGAGAAGGTCAACACCCATGTAAGGGAGGTCGAGAAAGAGCGGGAAAAAGCCTATGCCTCCATTACGGAACAGGTGAAAGGTCTGACCGATGCCCAGATGGCCATACGGAA
>RFXV01000214.1 GCA_009921445.1 Flavobacteriia bacterium | reverse complement strand
AGCGGACGATGACTTTGTGATCCAGCACGAGAAGATCGATAGTACCGATCTGTATTTCGTTCGTCTAAGCAGTACAGATCGTGAAAGCTGGGAACTGATGGCCGTTCTAACGGTGCGAATGTTCGAATTGATGAATGAGGAATTCGGCAGGTATCCGTATCCCCAATTTTCGGTGATCCAAGGCGGAGACGGGGGAATGGAATATCCAATGTGCACCATGGTCCTAGGGAACGGAGCTAAAGACAATCCGGAAGGATTCATGGGTCTGATCGTTCATGAAAGTGTACACAGCTGGTATTACGGTGTATTGGGATTTGATGAGCAGCGCTACGCCTGGATGGACGAAGGATTCACCACCTATGCGGAAGATGTGATGATGGACAAGATATTCAACGAGGGAAAGGCAATTAATCCGCACGGATCCAGCTACAGCAGTTACAACTACCTCCGAGCCAGCGGCTGGCAAGAGCCGCTGACCACACCCGCCGATCATTTCAGAAGAAACAGATCCTACAGTGTCGCTTCGTATTCCATGGGAAGTCTATATCTCGCACAGCTTGAATACATTGTGGGTAAGGAAGTTCTTAGAGCTTCATTGAGAGCATTTTATGAGCAATGGAAATTCGCTCATCCTGGCCCGGACGATCTGCTTCGGATCATAGAAAAAAAGAGCGGAATGCAGCTGCATTGGTTCAGTGATCTGTGGACAGGGACCACACAGGGGATCGATTACGCCTTGGAGGATGTTCGTTCTGGCGGTAAGGAAATGACGGCTCTTTCACTCAAGAGGAATGGTGATCTTCCCATGCCTTTGGAGATCCGCATCACGACCATCCATGGAGATACCCGTTGGATCTATGTGCCGACCGACCTGACCACAAAATCAAAAAAGGGAAATTACACCTACACAGAGGTCTGGCCCTGGACGCGCACCGATCAGGAAACCCTTGTTCCGATTCCGTTCAGAGAAATCCATAAGGTTGAGATCGATCCATATGGCTGGATGGCGGATACGGACCCAACCAACCACGACTGGACCAAAGAGGAGGAAGAATAACCACTCATTTGGTCTGAAGGATCAGGCCAGATCGAAGTCGATCTGCTTTTTATCGATGTCTACTTTACGCACCCTGATGCGGATGTCATCCCCCAATCGGTAGACGGTGCCTGTAGCTTCTCCAACGATCTGATGATTGGCTTCTTCATAGACGTAGTAATCGTCCCTGAAGTCGCGGATCCGGATCATTCCTTCGCACTTGTTCTCCTTTAGTTCTACGAATACGCCCCAGTCAGAGATTCCGCTGATCACCCCATCGAATTCTTCGCCTTCGTGCCCATCCATGTATTTGGTCTGCATATACTTGATCGATGCCCGTTCGGCCTGAGTTGCGAGCTTCTCTCGTTCGGAACAGTGTTCACAAAGGGCCTCATAAGCAGAGGCATCGACCTCTTTCCCCCCTTCCAGGTAATGAAATAAAAGCCTGTGCACCAACACATCGGGATAGCGACGAATGGGTGAGGTGAAGTGGGAATAAAAAGGAAAGGCCAGTCCAAAATGTCCAATGTTGCGGGTGCTGTATTCGGCCTTTGCCATGGAACGAATGGCCAGGGTCTCTATAAGATTGCTCCACCCTTTTCCCTTCACTTCCTGAAGCATGGAATTCATGCTTCGTGTAAGTGTTTTTCGGCTCTGATTCTTTACTTGATAACCGAAGCTCTTTGCGACGGTCTGAAGGTTTTGCACTTTTGAGGGGTCGGGTTCATCATGAATTCGGTACACAAAAGTGGCTGCCTTTTGCCCTTTTGGCACCTGACCGATCCTTTGAGCTACTTCCCGATTGGCCAAAAGCATGAATTCTTCGATGAGGTGATTGGCGTCTTTCGAAACCTT
>RFXV01000213.1 GCA_009921445.1 Flavobacteriia bacterium | reverse complement strand
GCCATCCGATCGGATGGCTTTTTCTTTCGATGCGTTCGATCAATTCTTGATCAGACGTCCATTCTTTTTGAATCCTGGAGCAGCTGCCTCGAGAAGGTAGACGCCCGAAGCGAGGGTCTCGGTATTGAGCGCCAATACATTCGTGCCTTGCTGTACATCAAACGACTGTTCGAGCACAGACCGGCCGTTGAGATCCCTCACAATGACAGAGGCCGTTGAGCGGGCGGTACATTCAACTTGTACGGAGACCATACCGGCTGAAGGATTGGGCCAAAACTTAAGGACATCCTCAATGGACTCCGTCTGGGTGAGATTCCCGTTGTCCGTTCCTCCAAGTGCATTCATCTGCATAAGCGACGTACTGCGTACAAAACCACGGCCGTGCGTGGCCAGATCGATGTATCCGCTATAGAGGGTGTCGCCCTCCCAAGAGCTGCGCTTGTCGTAGCCTTGCTTGACCATGAAGACCGGAACGTTTGCAAAACCGTTGTCTTCGGCAGTCCAGCTGGGCGCTGCCTGATCGATGTCCGAAGTGCTCCAAACACCGTACTCCGTTCCAAGGATGACCTCTGATCCATTGAAGAAATTGAAGACACCGTCATAAACAGGCATCTTCGGCAGATCTCCCTGCTTGCTTGCGAAAATGGGCGATACAGAAGTGGCATTGCTTGAATAATACAAGTAGGCATTGTTGCCGTAGTTGCCCAGAGTGACCAATACGCGGTCGTTGTCGTTTGGATCGATGGAGATGCCAGTGATCCTTCTGCCAGAATAACTGGTCACCAGATCGATGGATGTCAAGCGGTCCGTATTTCCATTATCGACATCTGCAGATTCCCTGCTGCGTGCCTGATTCAGATTGCTGATCCTGTACAACTGCCCGGAAGTCGTACCCACCCATAGGATGTCGCCGTCGTCACTAACGGTCATCACGGTCACGGAATTTCCATTTCCTACATCCAGAATGTGCCACCAGTTCACTCTTGGTGTAGCGAAGTCAAATACCTCACGCGTCATCCACACACCGCCATAGTTGTTGCCTCCGAAAGCAGTTCGGCCGCGCAATCCCATGAAAAACGCCCCTTGGATCGGATCCTGGACCATGACCGAATCACCCGTGGACATGGCCATGGGCACTGTGTAAGTGAAGGGCTTATTGAAAACAGAGCTCTGAATGATCACCTCATCCCCGGCATCATAGGTCACATCGCAGTAGGCATTCACTTCCAGCGAGTAGTACTGATTGAAGCGCGCCTTAAAGGCACCCGTAGCCGGATCGAACCATCCTGAACCGTCTCCGCTGAGTACACCATTGGCATCGCTTGTCAGCTCCTGAGGACCATGTACCACGCGGAAAGAAGAAGTAATGAATTCAGCAGCCGGCTGAGGCACCTCTATGGTTCCTTCAGATGCCGTATCGCTAAGCAGGGCAAAACCCAGTGGCTTGATGGCCCGTTCGGCCTTCCACTGCACACTGTCTGCACTGTTCACATCTTCTGCAGATTCCCACAGTTCGAAGGGCGCAATGAATTCAGCAAAGGATGAGGAAAGGGAGCCTGAAATGAATTGCGGATCCATTCGTGGGAAGTCGTAAAAAGACTCAAACGATTCGCCACCATTTTCGCTTCGGCCCATGATGCCGTATTGCATCTCCTTGAAGAGCACCTTGGGCACCAGCTTCGATGCTGCGACATATCCTCCATCGCCATCGAGATTGGCGAATACATCTGTCGCTACTTCATAAGTGATTCCCGGAGTGCGCAGCCCGTAGTTGCCATTGTTCAATTCAGGAAGGACCGCGATGGTTCCGTTGTCTTGCGAGCCTCCAAGGAACTGACCATCCGCTGAGGCTGTAATACTGTACAGCTGCAGGGTATTGTAATTGGTATTGACCGGAGTCCATGTGACGCCATTGTTGGCCGAACGGAAGAT
>RFXV01000212.1 GCA_009921445.1 Flavobacteriia bacterium | reverse complement strand
CAATCCCCTATTCTGATAGCCGAATGGTCTACGAGGTTGCACCAAATGAAAAGTATATCCAGACCATAGAGCATGGCCATGGAAACTGCTCGAACCTGGCCTTCGGTCTTGCCTACGCACTTTCCAAGCAAGGTCATGACTATCAGATCGTCCATCTTATGCCGATCAATGGATTTTTGAATGGAATTGGGCATACCGTGCTGCACATGCCCTTCCGTTTAACGGATGAAAAGCACTACGGTATCGTCGATGTACTCGAAGGTGGATTGCCACAGACGCGTAGCGGTTTCATGCACCTTGACACCCTGCGTAAAGGATCCTTATCCGAGGCATCTATCTTATCCCTGAACCAGAGAAAAGACAATGAATCTCCCTACTACGATTCCTTCCTAGACACTGCCATTGTAGGGGTCATCTACGCCCAAGATGTTGAACGGTACTTCGACTTTTTGGAGTCCGTCTACGTGCCTCTTGGAAATAAAAGGCTCGAAAAGATCTTTTATGACGGGCTCTCCCTGGTATGTGGAACTTATCCCCCCAACTATGTCTTGAAGACAGACCAAGAGATCCTCTATAAAGGCAAGCAAGCGATTCGCAGTCTCTCGATTGCCTTGTTGTTGTGTATACGAGCCTCACTGCTCCTGATGACCTTATTCCTATGCTTTCGCTTGTATTCTTCCATAAGAAAGCGCGTTGCTCATTAGAGAGCTTGCTCATTGGAAACCATGGACTCCGATCCATGCGATCAGCACCCTGGACGTACCTTTATTCAGGGATTCAGCCTGCGAACTCTATTCATGACTTCACCTGTTCTTTGATGAGATCATTCTTCGGACTACTTGTACTGCTCAGCTTTCTTGGCTGCGACGAGGACGAGCAGCAGCAGACCCCATTGCCTCCAGAACCTGCATTGTATTTCCCTCCGAGCGATTCGGATGAATGGGAGACCACCGATGCCTCCATGCTGAACTGGAATACCGCCGAACTCTCCAGCCTGATCGACTTCTTGGACTCCAGCAATACGCGGGCATTCATCATCCTCAAGGATGGACGGATCGTCGTAGAAGAATATTTTGGATCCAACACCCTGGGCACAGCGCCATTCGATAAGGACAGCAGATGGTACTGGGCTTCTGCAGGAAAGACCTTGACGGCCGCCTTGGCGGGCATTGCGCAGCAGGAAGGTGTGTTGGATATCGAAGCGCCTGCGTCCAATTATCTGGGAACAGGGTGGACGAGTTTGAGCAGCGATAAAGAGCAGCTGATCCGCGTTCGGGATCAACTGAGCATGACCGACAACAACTGCACCCTCCCCTCCTGCCTGACCTACCGCACAGACGCCGGACAGCAATGGTTCTACCACAATGCACCGTATCTGCTGATCAAGGAGGTGATCGAGAGCGCAAGCGGTATCAGCTATGGGAATTATACGGATCAGAAGATCGGTTCGGTGATCGGCCTCAGTGGGCAGTGGATCCAGCAGGGCTACCACCATGTATACTGGAGCACCGCACGGGACATGGCCCGATTTGGGCTGCTGATGCTCAACCAAGGTGCATGGGCGCAAACTGAAGTGCTCTCCGACAAGGCCTATTTCGACCAAATGACCCATCCTTCGCAAAGCCTGAATCCATCTTACGGCTACCTATGGTGGCTCAATGGCCAGTCATCCATCATTCCCCCTGGCTTGTCCCTTTCCATAGATGCCCCCTTATCCGAGTACGCGCCTGATGATCTGTATGCGGGGCTCGGTCTGAATGGACAATTCGTCGAGGTGATCCCGAGCCAACAGCTCGTGGTGATCCGCTTGGGAGAAGCTCCAGACATCTCGCCCATTTCCATGACCTTTCACAACTCCTTATGGGAGCGGATCAAAAGGGTGATCGGTCCCTGAGATAGATCACCCTATAGCCAGGCGCATCGAGTGCACTCAGCTAGCGGGCATTTCCA
>RFXV01000211.1 GCA_009921445.1 Flavobacteriia bacterium | reverse complement strand
TGTCTCAAAGAAGGTGCCCTTTGGGCTGAAGCTTGCTTGGGGCTTCGGAATGCTTGCCAACCAGATGTTTCCTGCCGCCCTGGGAGTCTTCTTGGTCGTGTTGGTGCAGAATTTGGGCTTCTCCCCCCTTCTGTGGGGTTTCATCTTTTTCGCGCCCCGTCTTTTCGATGCCATTACCGATCCCATCATGGGATTCATCTCTGACAATACACGGTCCAAATGGGGTCGTCGGCGTCAGTATGTATTCGTGGGTGCCATCATTCTGGGACTCTCCTACATGGTAATGTGGCAGCTGTACGCGGAAAATGGTGTCACGTTCAACTTCATCTACTTCTTGGGGCTTTCCCTGGTTTTCTATCTGGGCCTCACCATTTTCAGTGTTCCATTTGTGGCGATGGGCTACGAAATGAGTGAAGATTTCCACGAGCGAACCAGCGTCATGGCCGTGGGTCAGTTCGTGGGACAGTGGGCCTGGGTCATAGCTCCCTGGTTCTGGGTCATCCTCTACGATCCGGCGTGGTTTCCAGATGCCGAGTCAGGCGTGCGTGAGCTGTCCATCTGGGTAGGTCTCGTGTGTGGCGTCCTGGCCATGATCCCTGCTGTATTCATCAAGGAACGCCCTACCCTGGGTCGCGATGATTTCAAGACGGTGAACGCCAAGACCGTAGGGTCGAGCCTGAAGGAAATTGCGAAGGCAACCGCCGATGCGTTTCGCATTCCACAGTTCAGGAAGATCGCCTTTGCCACGTTCCTGATCTTCAACTCGTTCAACGTCATCGCCACGTTCACGTTTTTCATCATCCTGCATTATTTGTTCTCCAGCAATGAAGCAGCCGTGGGCATTTGGCCTGCAATGCATGGTTCAGTTGGAGCCCTGATTACAACATTCCTGGTCATACCCATTGTTGCGGTCATGTCCAAACGGCTGGGAAAGAAGCCCACCTTCATCATCTCCCAGTCCATTTCCATCATCGGATATGTCCTGTTCTGGTTTTTATTCGTCCCCGGTAAACCCCATCTCTTTCTATGGGCACTCCCCTTCCACTCATTCGGAATCGGTGGCCTTTTTACCATCATGATGTCCATGACAGCCGATGTATGCGACATTGATGAGTACAACACCGGATACCGGAGGGAAGGGACCTTGGGTGCAGTGTATTGGTGGATGACAAAATTCGGACAAGCCTTCGCGGGCTTGCTCTCTGGGGTCATCATGGCGCTCGTGGGGTTCGATGCGGCCCAGGTAACGTCAGAGGCGATGACCGGATTGCGCATCGTGTATTCCGTATTGCCGATTGCTGGCGTCGTCCTGGCCATTGCCATCATGTGGCGCTATGACATCACGGAGGAAAAGGCGGATGCCATTCGCGCAGCACTTCAAGCGCGCAGGGGGACACTCAACCCGGCTTCGACAGACTAGTCGCAAAGTATGTATCGCTGTTGGGCGAGACGTATTTCGAGATTGAGAACAGTCAGTTGATGCCCGAGTTTTTCATGTCCATTGTCGGGTCCGACGACCACTGGATGTTTGTCTCCAGTGCTGGGGCTCTCTCAACAGGGCGATCGAACCCGGATGGCGCCATTTTTCCGTATCTGGCAGATGACCAGATTTCAGCCATGCGGAGCCACACGGGTCCAACAACCCATCTACGCATGGAGGCGGGCCCCTTCTCAGGCCAGACCTGGTCCCCTTTCGTGGATAATCCCGGGGTGTGTCAGGCGGCAGTGCGATCGGTCTACAAGTCCCCCATGGGGAACAAGGTAGTCTTCGAGGAACGGCATCCTGAGTGGGAGCTGACCTTTCGCTATCGCTGGACGTTCAGCCCGAAGTATGGATTTGTCCGGGACTGCTGGTTGATAAACCATGGTAACGCAGCGGTCCGTCTTTCCATGGTGGATGGTCTGCAAAACCTACTCCCGCCCGGCGTAGGCAGTGATTTCTGGATGCGA
>RFXV01000022.1 GCA_009921445.1 Flavobacteriia bacterium | reverse complement strand
GTTTCCTCCAATTTCCTTCGAAACTCGAGTGTATGTGTGTGCAATATCGCTCCGTCCACCACTTTTAGGTAATTGACATACCCAAATTGAGCGTCCACTACGGCGGTGAATACATCCACATCGCTGATCGACGGATTGACCACGGTACTGCGGGCCTGATACTGCTCGAGCAGTTCCACTTTTTCTTTGATCTTCTGCGCCTGCTCGAATCGCATGGCTGAGGCTTCCTCCTTCATGCGTTCCCCCAGCATTCGCTTTACTTCCCCCAGCTTCCCATTGATGATCTTGCGCGCCTGATCGATCTCGTGTTGATAGGCCGATTCGCTCTGCAGGGCTTCACATGGCGCGAGACAATTGCCGATGTGGTACTCCAGGCACTTCTGAAACTTTCCCTGATCTATGGCCGATTCGCTCAGGTTCAATTTGCAATTGCGGATGGGGTGGATCTGCCGAACGAGTTCGAGAACCGCCTTCATGACCTTGACCGAAGGATATGGTCCAAAGTATTCGGAACCGTCCTCGATCTTTTTTCGCGTGTAGAAAATTCGGGGAAAGCGTTCTTTTTTAATGACGATCCAGGGATAGGTCTTGTCGTCCTTAAGGTTGACATTGTAACGCGGCTGATGCTCTTTGATCAGGCTGTTCTCCAGCAACAGCGCCTCGAGTTCATTCTGGGTGACCACCGTTCGGATATCCGCGATCTTTTGAACCATGATCCGGGTGCGGCCGCTGCTCAGGTTCTTGTTGAAATATGAGGAAACCCTCTTTTTGAGGCTCTTGGCTTTTCCGATGTAGAGGATGCGTCCGTCCTTATCCAAATGCTGATAGATCCCGGGCTTATCGGGTAGGACCTTAAGGATGCTCTGTACATGCTCCGAAGCCATGAATCAAAGATACCCTGTACAAAACAAGGCCTTCATCTTATCGGTCTCCGTGTGTTCCTTTGCGTAAAATTCGTGGCCATGAACATTCTATTGATCGGCAGCGGCGGAAGGGAGCATGCAATGGCCATGAAAATGGCTGAAAGCACTCTTTGCGACCGGCTGTATTGCAGTCCTGGAAATCCGGGAACAGATGAATGCGCTGAGAATGTACCTCTCGATCTGGGAGATATGGAAGCTCTTGGGCGTTTCTTGGAAGAGAACGCCATTGACCTGATCGTATCTGGTCCCGAGCAGCCGCTGGTGGATGGATTGCACGACCGTCTGCTGGAATCAGGGGCGTTGGATGGGCGCTGTTTCTTTGGGCCCGAACAAGCAGGGGCTCAGCTGGAAGGAAGCAAGGATTTCGCAAAAGAATTCATGGTACGAAACCAGATTCCGACTGCAGCGTACAGAAGTTTCCATGCCACTGAGAAGCAGCAGGCCAAAGAGTATCTCCAAGAGGTAGCGCCCCCATTTGTGCTGAAAGCCGACGGGCTGGCCGCTGGTAAAGGGGTGATCATCACCGAGACCATCGAAGAGGCCGAGCAGGCATTGGATGAACTCATGGGCGGAGCGCTCGGAGATGCGGGAAAAACCGTTGTGATCGAAGCCTTTTTAAAAGGAAGGGAGTTCAGTGTGTTCGTGATGACCAATGGAGAGGACGCTGTGTGGCTGCCTGCTGCAAAGGACTATAAGCGCATTGGCGAAGGGGATGTGGGGCCGAATACCGGCGGGATGGGAAGCATTTCACCCGTTCCCTTCCTCGATGAAACGCTTCGGTCCAAAGTGGACGAACGCATCGTGCAACGCACTCTGAAAGGGCTGAAAAAAGAAAATCTGCCGTTTCTGGGCTTTCTCTTCTTCGGCTTGATCGAAGTGGAAGGCGAGCCCTTTGTCATTGAATACAATGTGCGGCTGGGCGACCCCGAAACCCAGTCCATCCTGCCGAGGACTGAAGGGGACCTGTTGGCCGCTATGTGGGATCTGGCACATGGGAATGCGCCTTCTGCCCTTGGCGAGAAAGAGGAGCATTCCGCCTCCGTGATCCTGGCCTCAAAAGGCTACCCCGGTTCGTATACAAAAGGAGAACCGATATCTCTGAACGGTCTCGGATCCCATATACGTGTGATCCATGCAGGAACTGCCCACGATGGATCAGGTAGGCTCGTGACAAGCGGAGGAAGGGTTCTGGCGGTCAACGCCTTGGGCGGTCGACTCAGCGACTGCCTGGAAAATGTCTATGCTGCCATCGGGAAAATTGAATTCGATGGCATGCAGTACCGACGGGATATCGGCTCTGGACTCTGAGGGCGTTTATCTTTCGCCGGCGCGCTGGTGCTTGCGCATCTGCCCCATCCAATAGAAGAAATATCCTGTGATGACGAGAATGAAAAATACGTTGGGGCCGTTATTCAGAACAGGCAGGATGGTGAAGGTCCATTCAAAAAAGTCGCCTAGGGCAGTCAAGAATTCATTCATTTCCTTCTAATTTCTTGCGGTCAAAGGTACACATCAGGAAGTGAAATCATTGCTGTCAAGCCCGCTGTGGAGCGTCCTGCTCGTATTGGCCTATTCCATGGGTCAGGCGTATTTGTCCGGCCCCATTTTCGAGCAGGCAAATGAATGGACAGGGGGTTCCTCTCTCGCTCTTTTCGGTCTGGTATTTCTGCGGGCTGTTTGTCTTTCTCTTCTGAGCATCGGCAGTGTACTTGCTTTTTCCTTGGGCCAGCCCTTTTCCCGATCCGGAGCACAGGTTTTGCTCTTTGGCCTAGGACTTCATCTGTTCATTGGTGATTTTTGGATACTTCACGAGTTTGTTGTCGTTCTCTTTGGCCTGATCACCTTTCGGTTGATCGCCACTTCTTCAGAGACACGCGACCCCCTGGTCCGGACCTTTGAGGTCAGCGCGCTCATCAGCTGGGCCGGCTGCTATGACCCTGCACTCTTGTTGCTGTTCCTGCTGCTCTTTGGCAGCCACATGATCCTCGGACGGCGGTTCGCCGGTTTCTATATTCTTCCCTTCCTTGTTCTTCTGGCCACCTTTTGGCTGCTGCGCAGCAGTGCTCTTTTGATGGACATAAAGGTGGACGATCTGGCCAGGCGGGCCAGTGGTTTTGATGCGATACCCGGTTCATCAGGCTTTTGGGCGTCCGGCCTCAGTGGCTTTCATGCATTTTGGCTGCCCTTTATCCTGTGGCCCCTGAGTCAAATGAGGTCTTCCTGGCACCTGGCGAATGCAGGGCAGCGAAAGGCCCTTCAAATACAACTCCTGGCCTTTTCTCTTTTGTTCCTCTTCCAATTGTTTGGTCGGACAGAACGGCCTTATTGGTCGCTGATCGCTCTTTTGCCACTGAGTTCCTTGACCGCCCATTCCTATGGGCGATTGAAGACCAAAAAGGCGCGCCGTCTTCTGACTCTTTTGTTCCTCCTTCTCGCCATTTCCGTGCTTGGCGCGCAAGCGTTTCTTTTCGAGCGCGTTTGAATATCTTTGCACCCCTTATTTCAGCAAGTTGAAAGATCCGCTCTCCGGACATATCATCGAATTTGTCGGTTTATCCGAGGGCACGCATTCGTTCGTCCAACAGATCGATGATGCGTTCATGCAGTCCTTCCCCGAGCAGGATTTTTCTCGTGTCCAATTGACGGGTCGAGTCGAGCTGACCAAGAAAGCAGACCTCTCCATGGGAATTTCCATGTTCTTGGGTGGAACCATCGACACCCTTTGTGACCGCACGGGCAGATCCTTCACCATGGCTGTTGATGCAGAACGGAAGATGATCGTTCAGTTCGGGATCGATTGGAACACGGACGACGACGAGCTGGTGGTCATCCCAAGAGAAGAGCATTCCATCAATACGGCCCAGTGGTTCTACGAACTTTTGGTCCAGTCGATGCCTTTAAAAAAACTGCATCCAGATGTAAATGAAGAAGATGTCACTCTGTTCAGCACGGCTTCAGAGGAAACATCATCTATAGATCCCCGCTGGGAAAAATTGAAAACCGCACGAATACAAGAATCCAAATAAGCTATGGCACATCCTAAAAGACGCCAGTCGACAACGCGCAGAGACAAGCGCCGCACGCATTACAAGGCCACAGCGCCTACCATTGCGATCTGTTCAGAAACGGGCGAAGCCCATCTGTACCACAGGGCCTATTGGCACGAAGGAAAGCTCTACTACAAAGGGAAAGTGGTAGTAGACAAGGAGGCCGAAAAAGCAGAAGCTTAAGCCATTGACCTCTGAGGCGATCGCCGCCTCGCCATCTTTCACAAAGGCTGTACATTCACCCCATCAAAGATCAGAATGGGCGCATTGAAATCTGCCATAACGGCCGTAGGCGGTTACCTGCCTGAGTTCGTAATGACCAATAAGATCCTCGAAGGAATGGTGGACACCTCCGACGAGTGGATCACCACCCGAACCGGTATACGCGAACGCCGCGTGCTCAAAGGCGAAGGCCGGGGCACTTCGGAAATGCTTGTCAAGGCTGGAGAAGAAGCGCTGCAAAAAAGAGGAATCGAAGCTTCTGAAGTGGATCTTGTCCTCGCCTGTACGATGCAGCCGCCTTCGATCTACAGGCTGCCTGCACCGGATTCATTTACGGGCTTACGACTGGGAGCCAATTCATCATGAGCGGCATGTACAAGAAAGTGCTGATCGTGGCTGGAGACAAGATGTCCTCTATTCTCGATTACACGGACAGGACCACATGTGTGATCTTCGGCGATGGTGCTGGGGCGGTCCTTTTGGAACCGAATGACGAATACGGTCTGGAAGACAGCATCCTGAAGAGCGATGGAAAGGGGCGCGACTATCTCTATGTAAAAGGAGGCGGCTCGATGTATCCTTCCAACGAAGAGACCGTTGGAGGAAGACAGCACTTTGTGCATCAAGAAGGACAGCCTGTATTCAAATTCGCTGTGACGAACATGGCGGATGTAAGCGGTGAGATCCTCGAGCGAAACCAGCTGACCGGAGAGGATGTCGCATGGCTCGTGCCCCATCAGGCCAATAAACGCATCATCGAAGCCACTGCCAATCGAATGGGGCTGAACACGGATCGGGTGATGATCAATATCGACCGCTACGGAAATACGACCAACGGCACTTTGCCTCTTTGCCTGTGGGATTACGAGAAACAATTGCGCAAAGGAGATAAACTCATTTTCGCTGCTTTCGGGGGCGGATTCACCTGGGGTTCTGCATATCTGACCTGGGCATACGACCCCGATTGATTATCCATAGATTTGCTTTAAATACCGAGTGAAATGGACATAAAAGAGATCCAAAACCTCATCCGATTCGTTGCCCGTTCAGGGGCGACAGAAGTCAATCTGGAAACAGAGGAATTCAAGATCAACATCAAGACCTCAGCAGATCAGGCGGCCATGCCAGAGCAGGCTGTCGTTCAGCATGTTGCTCAAGTGATTCCGGCTGCACCAGTCGCAGCCGCTCCGGCCGCGGTGCCCAGTGCGCCTGCAGCCGAAGCGCCCGCCGCATCTGCTGATACACCGGCTTCTGCTCCCAGCGCAGACGATGACAAATACATCACGGTGAAGAGCCCGATGATCGGCACCTTATACAGAAGGCCTACGCCGGAAAAAGACACCTTCGTTTCAGTGGGCGACGAGATCAAGCCTGGAGACGTTCTGTGCATCATCGAAGCCATGAAACTCTTCAACGAGATCGAATCTGAAGTGACTGGAAAAGTGGTCAAGGTCCTCGTCGACGACCAAACACCGGTAGAGTTCGATCAACCGCTCTTCCTGGTCGATCCCAGTTAAGACGGATCCCCTAATTCCCGCTTATGTTCAATAAGATTCTCATTGCCAACAGGGGCGAGATCGCCCTGCGCATCATACGCACTTGCCGGGAAATGCGCATACGAACAGTAGCTGTTTACTCTACGGCAGATGCCGACAGCCTGCATGTTCGTTTTGCCGACGAAGCAGTTTGCATCGGAGATGCGCCTTCGTCCAGTTCCTACCTCAACATTCCACACATCATCGCCGCTGCGGAGATCACCAATGCGGATGCCATCCACCCAGGTTACGGCTTTCTCTCGGAGAACGCGAGATTCTCCAGGATCTGTCAGGAAAACGGCATCAAATTCATCGGTGCCAGCCCAGAGCAGATCGACCAAATGGGCGATAAAGCCACGGCTAAATCCACCATGCAGAAAGCGGGAGTTCCTTGTATCCCAGGGTCGGAAGGATTGTTGGATAGTGTGGAACAGGCAAAGAAACTGGCTGCAGAGATGGGCTACCCTGTGATGCTCAAGGCCACTGCCGGTGGCGGCGGACGGGGAATGCGCGCTGTGTGGAAGAAAGATGAGCTGCAAAAGGCCTATGAAACGGCAAGCGCAGAGGCGGGCGCCGCCTTCGGAAACAGCGGCATGTACATGGAAAAACTCATTGAGGAGCCACGCCACATCGAGATCCAGATCATCGGCGATCAATACGGCAAAGCATGCCACCTCTCTGAACGCGACTGCTCGGTTCAGCGCAGGCACCAGAAACTCACCGAAGAAACGCCTTCACCCTTTATGACCGCCAAGCTTCGAAATGCGATGGGCCGGGCGGCGATCAAAGCGGCCAAGGCCATCAAATACGAAGGAGCCGGTACAGTTGAATTCCTGGTCGACAAGGACCGGAATTTCTATTTCATGGAGATGAACACGCGCATACAGGTGGAGCACCCGATCACTGAACAGGTGATCGATTACGACCTGATCCGTGAACAGATCAAAGTAGCAGCGGGTGAACCCATTTCCGGTAGCAACTACGAACCAAAGCTGCATTCGATCGAATGCCGCATCAACGCGGAAGACCCGTACAATGATTTTCGTCCCTCCCCTGGTATGATCACCAGCTTCCATGCCCCAGGAGGCCATGGCGTTCGGCTGGACACTCACGTCTACACAGGCTACACCATTCCGCCGCACTACGACTCCATGATCGCCAAGCTGATCACCACTGCCCAAACCCGCGAGGAGGCCATAGATAAAATGCGTCGGGCACTGGATGAGTTCGTCATCGAGGGCATCAAGACGACGATTCCATTCCACCGTCAGCTGATGGACGACCCGAACTATTTGAAGGGTGTGTACACAACGAAGTTCATGGAGGACTTCGAGTTGAAGTGATCGATAAGATGCTACTGGCCCACCTGCCAGTAGGCGTCTCCTGAGATCAATGCATCCAGATCTTCTTCCGTTCTCTTGGGAGCGATTCCCCTCTCTTGTTCGGCCAACAGCTCTTCATATACCGCACGGTCTTCCTTGAAGAGTACGCCAAAGGGGCGCGGATAGGCCAGGTCATCTGACAAACGGGACAATGCATGGGCTTTGGCCCTATCGTATGGGTCGTGTATCCAGTGGCTCTCGGGATCCGATGTTTCCCTTTCTACTGTGCCGACCGCACCGTTCTTCCAAGTCAGTACACTGGGATTTTCCGGATCGCCAAAACTCAGGGGTGCTCCCTGCTCCAAATGGAGAACGTTCTGCTGCTTGTGCGCCTTATCTGTAAATGCCGAGAAGGTGCCGTCGTTGAAGACATTGCAATTCTGATAGATCTCCACCAAGGATGCTCCTTTGTGCTCGTGCGCCTGCCGAAGCGTCTCGCGAAGGTGTTTGGATTCGCGGTCCACGGTGCGCGCAAAGAAGCTGGCATCCGCCCCCAATGCAAGTGCGCTGAGATTGAATGGATGATCCACTGTGCCCCATGGACTCGAACGCGTGTGCTTTCCCTGCTCTGAAGTCGGGCTGAACTGCCCTTTGGTCAGGCCATAGATCTCATTGTTGAACAACAGGATGTTGACGTTGGGGTTGCGGCGGAGCAAATGAATGAGGTGGTTGCCGCCGATGCTCATTCCATCGCCATCTCCCGTGATGATCCAAACGCTCAAATCGCTGCGCGTCATTTTCAGCCCGGTGGCCAGACTCGTGGCCCGGCCGTGGATGCTGTGCAGTCCGTAGGTGTTCATGTAATATGGGAACCTCGAAGAGCAGCCGATCCCAGAAATGAAAACGGTCTTTTCTCTTTCAAGCCCGAGCTCAGGCATCAGGTCACGAACCTGTTTTAAGATGCCATAGTCACCGCATCCAGGGCACCAGCGCACCTCCTGGTCGGTCGCAAAATCCTTGGAAGTATATGGCTGTTCGTCCTTCATTCTCTTTTGTCGATCATGCGCTCGATGGCTTCTTCTACTTCTCCGTGTGTAAAGGGAACGCCCTGGACCTTGTTCAACCCCTCGGCATCTACGAGATAGGTCGAGCGTATCAGCTGCAGCAGCTGTCCTTCATTCAATTCCGGAACGAGCCATTGGTCGTAGCGTTCGATCAGATCTCCGAGGTCTGACGGAAGCGGGTGCAGATGCCTCAAATGGTATTGGCCCACAGAGATGCCGTTTTTGTGCATTCGTTCCACCGCGGTCCGAACGGCTCCGTAGGTCGATCCCCAGCTGATCACCAGCAGGCCTCCTTCCCTGGAGCCGCAGCTCACTTCCTGTCTCGAATAACCTTGAGCGATCCGTTCCACCTTTTCTTTCCGCTCCCGAACCATCTGTTGATGATTCTCTGAATCATAACTCACATGTCCGGTCTCCGCCTGTTTTTCCAGTCCACCGATGCGGTGTTCCGCGCCCCTGGTTCCCGGAACGGCCCATTTGCGCACACCCTTCTCATCCCTCTTGTAAGGGACGTACTCACCGTCATCCGCTCTGTGCAGTGGTGGTTGGATGTCCGGTAATTCCGAAGTAGAGGGAAACTTCCAGGGCTCCGATCCATTGGCGATGTAGCCGTCCGAAAGGATCATGACCGGCGTCATGTGTTCCAGGGCCATCTTACAGGCTTCGAACCCGACGTCGAACGCGTCCTTTGGCGATGCACAGGACAGAACAGGAAGAGGCGCTTCGCCATTGCGACCAAACAAAGCTTGTCCAAGATCCGACTGTTCTGTCTTGGTGGGAAGCCCTGTACTCGGGCCGCCCCGTTGAACATTGATCACGACCAAAGGCAATTCCAACATGACCGCAAGACCCAAGGCCTCAGTCTTCAGTGCAATGCCTGGGCCTGAAGAAGCTGTAACGGCGAGGGACCCGCCAAATGCTGCGCCGATGGCCGATGTGATGGCTGCGATCTCGTCTTCCGCCTGGAACGCATGAACGCCGTAGGCTTTTGAACCTGCCATCTCGTGCAGAATGTCTGAAGCCGGTGTTATTGGATAGCCCGAATAGAACAGATCGAGTCCGGACTTGTGTGCTGCGGCGATCAGTCCGATCGAAAGTGCTTGGTTTCCTTTTATGTTGCGGTAACGTCCCGGTGGAAGATCTGCTGGCGGAACACTGAAACGGTTTCGGAACAACTCCGTTGTCTCCCCATAGTGATGTCCTGCGCGCAAGGCCTTTAGATTGGCTGCTTGAATATCTTCCCGATCGGCAAAGCGATCTTCCAAAAAGCGCTCTGTGCGCTCCAGCTCCCGGTCATACAACCAGTAGACCAAGCCCAATGTAAACATGTTCTTTGCGCGGTCTTTGTCCTTGTTGGACAGCGCACTGTCCTTCAAGGCCTCCTTTGTCAGGCGCGTGATCTCAACGGAGACCACTTCAAAGCCACGTTTCTCTGCCTCTCCAAGAAGGTCGCGGTCTTCTTGAAGCCCGGCCAGCCTCAGATTCCGGGCGTCCATCCCGTTGCTGTTGGCAATGATCATCCCGCCTTTTTTCAGCTGATCCATCTGACTGCTCAGTGCGGCAGCATTCATTGCGACGAGGGTGTCCACCTGATCTCCAGCTGTATACACCTTGGCGCTTCCAAAGTGGATCTTGAAACCTGAGACGCCGGGTACCGTGCCGGCAGGCGCCCTGATCTCTGCAGGAAAATCTGGAAAAGTGTTCAGGTCATTGCCGCTCAGCGCCGTGGTCTGGGTGAATTGTCCTCCAGTAAGCTGCATGCCATCGCCAGAATCTCCAGCAAACAGGACCGTGGCTTTGGTCAAATCTTTGGGTGCGGCCATCAACTCAACAGGCTTCTGATCTCCCGTACCTCGGACACCTCAGGAATATGCTTCTTGATGATGGTTTCCACTCCGTTCTTCAGGGTCATCTGGTTGACTTTGCACTCCACGCAATTCCCGTGCAGGCGCACCGTGACCCGGCCTTCATCGTCCACGTCCACCAGGCTGATGTCGCCTCCGTCAGAGCGCAGGAAGGGCCGAATCTCATCCAGCGCCTGTTCTATTCGTTCATTCCAATCTGTGCTCATTCCTTCATTTAGAATCTGGACGTGCGCAACCGGCCATCGTTGTGATCCGCACCACCTCTGTTGGAGGAAGTGAATTGTTCCGCTCCATCAACTCTTCCACTACGCGCCGGGTCATCTCCCTGAAAACCTCACTCACCTCCGTTTCGTCCTGAAGGGCTGCAGGACGGCCCACATCTCCTGCCTCCCGGATGGTCTGAACGATCGGGATCTCTCCCAAAAAAGGAGTTCCCAATTCATCTGCAAGCGCCTTTGCGCCTCCTTTGCCAAACAGGTGATACTTCTTATCCGGTACGTCTGGCGGACAGAAATACGCCATATTCTCAACGATCCCAAGTACGGGAACATTGATCGCCTCCATTCGGAACATACCGACCCCTTTACGCGCATCTGTGAGGGCCACTGCCTGAGGCGTGCTTACCACGACCGCACCGCTTACCGGCACGGTCTGCACCATGGAAAGATGAATATCGCCTGTACCCGGTGGCAAGTCGATGATCAGAAAGTCCAGCTCCCCCCAATGTGCATCCTTGATCATCTGAGTAAGTGCCTTGGTGGCCATTGGGCCGCGCCAAACAACCGCCTGATTGGCACCGGAAAAAAATCCGATGGACAAGAGCTTAACGCCATAGCTCTGAACCGGATCCATCTTGCGTATTCCGTCCACTTCGACCGTTGAGGGCTTTTCGTGCATCACATCGAACATCAGTGGCATGCTCGGTCCGTAGATGTCTGCATCCACCAGACCCACTTTGAATCCCATTTCTGCCAGGCTGACCGCCAGATTGGCTGTCACCGTCGACTTACCTACCCCTCCTTTTCCACTGGCCACAGCAATGATGTGCTGCACCCCGGGGATCTCGTTTCCGCGAATGGGCGCTGTTGCCGCCGCCTCCTTTCGTTCGGTCTGCTCGACGCGTACCCGGACCTTGGCCTTGGGGTCGATCCGCTCCTGAATGGCCTTCATGATCGACACTTCGAGTTTCTTGCGAACAGCCAAAGCCGCAGAAGGGCAAAGCACGTCGATCTCCACCTCGTTGCCGAAAAGCTGAAGATTTCGAACATGTCCTTCGGTCACTATGGACTGCTCTGAATTGTGCGCCCGCACCTGTTCCAGGGCCTCGAGTATCTGCTTCTTGTTCATTGGGTTAAAGGTACTATAAGGATCGTCCTTCCGTCGGAGGAAACTCCCTCGGAAGATGAACAGAAGGGTCCCAGAAATGCTGAGCGAATCCAACGATCCGGTCGTCTTCCACTTCTACGCCTTCCGATCGCAACAATTCCTCCATCATCTGGGTGCCTCCAAAGTGATGCTTTCCTGTCAAGAGGCCGATCCGGTTGACCACGCGATGGGCCGGAACATCGGGCCGACTGTGCGATGCGTTCATGGCGTAACCCACCGTGCGCGCTGCGGATACCGAGCCCAGGAATTCAGCAATGGCTCCATAGGTGCTTACCCGGCCTGCAGGTATTCTGCGAACGACCTCATACACGCGTTCGAAATAATCACTGCCCATTATCAGATAAAGAGCATTCGAGATAGGTGATCGCTTTTCCCTTTTCACGGAAGATCCCTTCGTAGTGGGTCTGGACACTGTGCAACACAGAGTTGCGGTCGCGCAATTGTCGGTCGATATCATAATAGGCCTGATGCACTGTGGCCCGCTGCTGCTCGAGGATACCCAATGAATACCCATGGAGGAATTCGCTGTCTGTCTTCAGGTGGATCCTGCCCCCTGGTGTCAAGATGCGCTTGTATTTCTCGAGAAAAGCCGGTCCGGTGAGGCGATGCTTGGCGCGTTTGTGCTTGATCTGCGGATCGGGAAAAGTGATCCAGATCTCGTCCACTTCTGCCCCTGCGAACGCCCGGTCGATCAATTCGATCTGGCACCGAAGAAAGGCTACATTCTTTCTTCCTTCGCTAAGACTGTTCTTGGCTCCACGCCAAAGTCGGGCGCCTTTGATGTCCACGCCGATAAAATTCCGCTCTGGGTATCGCTCCGCAAGTGCCAGTGTGTATTCTCCCTTTCCACAACCCAATTCCAATGTGATCGGCCGAGCGTCAGAAAACATCCGCTCATTCCAACAGCCCTTTAGACCGAACCCCTTGATGAGTTCTTCGCGAGTTGGCTCAGAAAGATGCTCGAAGGTCTTGTTTTCCCTGAATCGACGAAGTTTTGTGCGCCCCATTTTTAGAGTCCCTGAAGCTCGAAGCTCGGAAATCCCCGCTCGCCCGCATCGTTGTAGTAATCCAGAAAGCGCATTTTGTAGAATCCACTCGGACTGTTCAAGAGGAAAACGCGTTGGGTGTCCGTCACATAAGTCGCTGTATTGAAGTCGTAGGTCTTCCAGTCGTAACCGATGGCATGGGCATCCTCTGAGTAGTTGAATTGCACTGCATCCGACAATTGTATCGAGGCCCAGTCCATGCTGTCTGCGCGCGCAATGGTCAATCGACCCCGATCGGATAAAACTCCGCGAACCAAATAGACGAGCGTATCTCCCTGCTCGGTCAGGTCGTAATCGGTATATTGAGTGAAGCACAAGTCCCACTCACCGACCGCTGGCTCAAACAGCACTTCGGTACCGTTATCTGCATCCCACATTACGCGCCGATGATCCAGCCTACGTTCTACACGCTGCACCTGCCCATCCAAAGAATCAAGCGGGCCTATGCGAAATGTGTAAGATTCCTCATCCACAACCAGAAGCTGAAATTTCCAATACCCCAGCTTGTTGAATTGTTTGTCGTAGCCAAGATCGAGGATGAACACTTCCTTGCTCAGCGCTCCCCCAGCATTTCTTGCGCCCCTGAGCGCCGTCCTTCCTGGATCCCCATCTGGGAAATCATAGGTCCAGGGGTGGGGACTGTTGGTGTCCAGAACAGCGCTGTAATTGGTGTCTCCGCTCTTTCGTGCAAACATGAAGTTGAACGAATTGAGAAAAATGGCTGAATCCGGTGAAGCCGAACTGAAGCTCAACTGGAAAACATCGCGCGCTCTGGGTGCTGCGAACGTCCCATCCGATATGCGTAAATAACTCGAACGGCTGTAGTCCTTGCCTATGGCCGCAGTCAGCAGTCCGCCTCTGGCGGGTGGATATGGAGGCTCTTCCTTCTCACAAGAGAGAAGGATCAAACAGAGCCATAAAAGATACTTGCCTTTGGCCATCAGAAGGACATTTTCAGGCTGGTGAAGAAACTGCGGCCCCAGCCCATGGGCACAGGCCCTCCGGATGAATGGATGCCACCGCCTCCAGAAGTCTGAATGTTCCGTACATCAAAGAGGTTGCGGCCGCCCACGGTCAGGCTCCATCGATTCTTCCAGAACTTCTGCGTGACCGATACATCCATCCAGTGAAACGCATTCAGCGTGGCCACCGAGACCCCCGCCTCCGGCAAAGCGAGCTGCGGTGCCTTCCCGGTGTACTTGTAGGTGACATCCATTCCGAACTTTTTGGACGGCCTCCAATAACCAAATCCCAAACGGAACTCTTCACTGAAAAACTCCGATCGTCCATCCACCAATTCAAAAGACTGATACAGCAGCGATGCACCCGCCTTGAAACTGAAATCGGGGTGGATGGTATACAGCATATCGATCACCGTACCCGCAGTCTGCGTCTGGCTCACATTCACATAGCTGAACTGCCCGACATCGACCAATGCCAGTTCGATCTGATTGGAAAGGTGGTTGTAGAACATGCTCGGCTTGATCCTCAGCGCATGAACCGATCTCTTGTCTTTCAGCGTGTGTTCCGCGGAGAGGTCTAAGTGGTGCGCGTACTCAGCTCGCAGGTCTGGGTTTCCTACAATGTTGTGATTGGCGTCAATGAATTCTATGTACAATTCTTTGATGCTTGGTGCGCGAAATCCCCGGGCATAGTTGAATCGAAACTGCGTCTGCTCAGACTTTTTCCAAAGGATGTGGAGAGAGGGAACTGGCTGCGCCCTGTAATCCGTATTGTGGGAGACGCGCAGGCCTGGTTGGGCCATTAGATCCCTTCCAAGATTCCACTGAATACTTCCAAAGAGCGAATAGTCGCCCATGCTTTGGAAATCGCCTTCAATGCGCTTTCCGCCGCCTGTTTCATAAGACACTTCATAACCCAATTGGAAATTCAACCCAGCGTCCTGCTTGGTGCTGCTCCATGTGCCGCGGGAGAGAAAGAGGGTGTTGGTCGTGGTGTCGTGGGGCGTGGGATCGGGGTTCACCTCTTCCGTACGGTCCACCAAATTGCGGTTGTACTGAACGTTGTCTCTTCGGAACCAATTGTATCCGCTTACGATATCCAGCTTTGAATGGGCCCAATCCCTGCCCAAGCGGAGCCTATTGTCCAGTCGGTGAGTGGTGTACCAGTTGTCAAAGGCATAATTGGAAAATGCGCTGCGGCGATCGCCCTTGTCCTTGATGCGCTCTTTGAATCCGTTGGACTCAAAGTCTGTCGTCCATTTACGGCCCACATGACGGTACTGCATCTTCCCGTAAAGCTGCTCTTTTTGGTTCCACAGCACATCCCTTGTGGGCTCTTCTACCGGACTCCATCCATTGAAGAAATTTCGACCGCCACTCAAGCGAAGAACATCTTCACCACGCATCGGGATCTGGGCATGCGCATTGGCATTGTACACGCCAACAGATTCATAGAACAGGCTTCCTCCACCTTTGAAAACGGACTCATCTGGCTTTTTACAGATGATGTTGATCGCTCCTGCAAGCGCATTGGATCCATAGTTGACAGAAACCGGCCCTTCGACGATCTCGATGCGTTCAACGTCCTGCAGGTTCATTTGCCCGAGATCCAATGTGCCGTTCAGTCTGCCGATCACAGGCACGCCATCCACAAGGATCTTGACGTTTCTCCCTGAGAGACCCTGTATGCTCATCCCCGTGCCCAAGATGCCGTCCGTCTGCAGCCGGATATTGAGTTCGTCGTTGAGCAACTGTCCCAAATTGGCGGCGCCTTTCTGCTCGATGCGCTCTTTGTCCAGGATGCGAACAGGGATGATCGATTCCTCTGGGCGGGTAGGCAGATACTGAGCGGTAATGACCACGTCGTCCAAACGGTAATCACCGCGTTCGAGCTTCAATATTCGATCAACTCCTGGCTCGATCGTGCCAGAAACTGTCTTGTAGCCGACATAAGTCACTGCAAATGACACGGGCTGCCCAATATCCATAACGAGCCGCCCGTCCACATCTGTTATTCCCAACTCTTTTCCGGAAGGCGAGAAGTACACCACATGTGCAAACTCGATGGGTTCATCACTCTGTCCGTCCAATACGAACAGAGAGGTCTGCTGTCCGAACGATGCAAACGATCCGAAAAGGAAAAAGCCAATGATGCACTGTAAAGTGCGTTGGGTCATCTCGTCAGAATGAGTCTCATCTGGTGGCGCTCCCGGTCACCGACCAAAAGCAATTGGTAGGAACCGACGGGCAGTCTGTCCAACTCCAGGCGCCATTGTTCGGCCCCTGAAGGGATGCGCTCTGCCAACAGTATTTTGCCACTCAAGTCAGAAAGCTTCAGCTCCCAACCGTTGTGGCCTGATTCCAGCGCAATTGTGGTCGTGCCTGAACTCGGGTTGGGGTACATTTTGATCGATGGCGCTTCAATATTTTCAGTTCCCACTGCATTCGCCGGAGACTGAGTGAAGCTCAGGTCGCCCGTGCTGCTGCCCGAAAAGTCCGTGAAGATCAGGTGGTAGACCCCGCCTTCGTTGCTGCTAACGAAAAACGAAAGGGAATCGGCTATGTCGTAGGTGAAGGTGGTCATGTTGAATGACTTCCAGTCCGAACCTATGGTGCTGATATCTGTCTTGGTCAAAGGATAGTTTGCGGAATCTGCTGCTGTGACAACTGCTCCGCGCACTTCGCTGGAACCAATGCCCAAATTTGTTTGAACGCCTGTTACCAGGTAGTGAAGCGTGGTGACAGGACCCGCTGGGATCTCGAGGTCGTACTTTCTGAAGACCAGATCCCAGTCCTCCGACTCCGGCTCCCGATCGATGACCGTTTCGGATGCGATGTCGTAATACACGAAATTCTTGTCCGAGTAGGTCGACTTGCTGATGATCTTGGACTTTTCGTTGGTTCCGTCCAGATCAGCAAATGTGAAGGAGAACTCCTGATTCATGGAGCTCATCATATCGATCTTCAGTTTTTTGTAGCTGCCGTCTGAAAGGAGAAGGACGAATACCCTGCTGCCACTCAGGTCGTGGGTGATGACGTTGTATGTGCCCCAACCATAATCGGGATGTGAGGTGCCGAGATTCGCCAGTGCGCCCAATGACCAGCTCATTGAGCTGTTGTGCAAGCGGTTCTGTGCCATTCCCGTGGTGTCGAGATTGCTCCAGTCATTGATGTCATCAGAGGCCTTGAATACAGCCACGCCTCTTGCCTCGTTGATCATGATACTGGCGTCAAAAGCACCTGTGGCAAAGGCCAGGTCCCAGTTGTTCGCCGGTTCGGCTTTTATCAGGCCATCTTCCAGTGAGTAATACAGCTCGTTGGCATAACCCGGAGCCATGCTCAGGTCGACCTGCTGCTGAGCCTGAGCAGCGTACGAAATGGTCAGTGTAAGTAGAAAAGTAAAGCTGCGCTTCATCGCATTTGTGTTTTTGGTGTTTACGCTCTTTCTACGGGCGCGCAAAAGTAGGGCCGCCCGCGTTCTGTGACAAGCA
>RFXV01000210.1 GCA_009921445.1 Flavobacteriia bacterium | reverse complement strand
GAAATTGCCCAGGCCGACAGCGTTGCCCGCCATGGCCAAAATGAGTCCTACTCTTGAACCCCAACCCTCTGTATTCTTACTCATTGGTCTCGTCTGTTTCTTTCATTCAACTGAGCATCCACCAAGCTCAAGCCCTCCTCTATGCTCCTTGGGCTGTAGCCCAACTCTTTCTTGGCCTTGTCTACGATGAATCCGGTTTTCGGAGGACGTCGGGCAGGCTGCCCAAGTGAAGCAGTGCTGATCTCCGTCATGGGCGAGACATCAAGATCCCAAAAAGCAGCAATGCGCCGGACAAAGTCTGAGATGCTCAGCAATTCCTCACCGCTGATGTGAAAGATGCCCTGAGCCTTCTGCTTCCCGGCCAGGATACAGGCCTGTGCCAGATCCTCTGCCAAAGTCGGTGTTCGGAACTGATCGTTCACCACGCGGATGGGCGTACCCGCCTCGAGCGAACTCTTTGCCCAAAGGACGATATTGCTCCTGCTCATTTCCTCTGCCAAGCCATAGACAAGGACCGTACGAAGAATGGACCAACTGCTGGCCAATTCCCGGACTGCCTCTTCAGAACGCTTTTTTGAGTCTCCGTAAATACTCAATGGCGCGGGCTCCTCTTCTTCACTCAGCGGGCCATGGCTTCCGTCGAAAATAAAGTCTGTGGAAAGGTGCACGAGATGCGCCCCAATGGCCTCGGAAGCACGGGCGATGTACTCCACTGCGCGGACATTCATCAACTCACAAAGTTCCCGTTGTTTTTCGCAGTCGTCCACCTGGGTCATGGCTGCTGTATGGATCACCACATTTGGACGGAAATCTTCCAGGACCTTGCGCACCATTTCTTCATCGGTGATGTCCATGGACGCATAGCGATAGCCTCGAGACAAGGAATTTCGATCGGGTCCCCGGCCTGTGGCCACCAATGCGATCTCTGGATCAGCGGCGAGCTGTTTGGTCAGTTTTTGACCCAGTAACCCGTTGGAACCTGTGACCAGAACAGTCTGTTTCATTCGCCTCTGTCTTGACAGAAGCCGAAGATAATCAAAGAGAAAAGACGCAGCGGCCGGTCAGAGGTCCCAGACGGAACTTCGACGCTGGTAAACGTAGTCCTTGATCTTCAGAACAAAAGCAATGGACATATAGATGATCAGCGGAGAGAACAAGGCAATGAATGTAGAATAGACAAAGAAAAGGCGGACGCGGTAGGCCGGAATGCCCATCCGCTCTGCCAGACGCGCACAGACTTCAAAACCCTGACGCTCCGTCACCACCCTTAGACGCTCTATCAACTTCAACATTTCGTTATATCGCTCATTTGCTTCTGTCAGCACAGCTCAGATGAACTCAAATATAAAAGATTCATCAACAGGGTATTGGCGAACAGAACAACGAAATAAACTCACTGAGGGACAAATGGTTCGAGCCAAAAAAGCTCAACAAAGCAAAAAAGCACCTCACATATTTCTCCGGTACTGTCCTCCCACTTCGAACATGGTCTGGGTCATTTGGCCCAGTGAGCAGTATTTGGCGGCCTCCATCAGAACTTCAAATATATTCTCGTTCTGAACGGCCGCCTTTTGGATCTTCTGCAGCTCAGCCGCCGCCTGTTTTTCATTGAAGCCGTGCAGCTCTTCCAACCGACGGATCTGAAATTCCTTTTCTTCTTCCGTGGCGCGGATCACCTCGCCGGGAACCACTGTAGGCGATCCCTTTTTATTGAGGAAGGTGTTCACGCCCACGATCGGAAATTCTCCGGTGTGCTTCAAGGTTTCGTAGTACAAACTCTCTTCCTGGATCTTTCCGCGCTGATACATGGTCTCCATGGCGCCGAGCACCCCGCCGCGGTCGTTGAGTCGCTCGAATTCCATCAAGACGGCTTCCTCGACCAGGTCGGTCAGCTCGTCGATGATGTAAGCGCCCTGGAGCGGGTTTTCGTTCGTGGCCAGCCCGAGTTCGC
>RFXV01000209.1 GCA_009921445.1 Flavobacteriia bacterium | reverse complement strand
CCGGAAGTTTCCTTCCGGCTTGAGAAGAACGGCAGCACCGTACAGAAGGGTACAGGCTCTGAAATGATCTTTTCCGTGGACCGCTTGATCGCTCACATATCAAAATACTTCACTCTAAAAAAAGGAGATGTACTGTTCACGGGCACTCCAGAGGGTGTCGGACCTGTTTCGGCGGATGATCGACTCAAGGCCTTTTTGGGCGATCAGTGTCTCCTTGAACTCCTCGTTAAATAGTCCACTCGGACGAATTAATCAGTTCGCGCAGGAAGCCGCCCTATGGCGCTTCAATTCTGCTATATTTGTGAATTGTGCATTTTCGAGAAGACCAAAGATCCATGAAGCGACACATACTCTCTCTCCTAGCCCTTATCGCCTTTGTACTGAATAGCAACGCCCAGACCGTTGTATTCCAGGAAGACTTTGACCTGGCTCCACTCGGTGTCACCTGTACGAGCAGAGGAGGTTCTACCCTGCCACAGGCCAATCCAGTCCCGGCCGGACAGTGGTGCTGGAACGACACTACTGCGATATCTACTTCAGCACCCAACAGCTATCATGCAGCCACTCCATTGAGCAGCGATACGGTGGTCTTTGAGTCCAACAGCTTCAGCACTGTGGGCAACACATTCGTCCAGTTGAGCTTCTTCCACAAAGCGCTCATGTTTGGTTCGATGCGCGCAGAAATAGAAGTCTCGAATGACAACGGAGCAACTTGGATCTTGCTTGGCAGCACACAGTATCTGGGCACGTCGAGTTCATATCCCACATTGGGCTACTTCAACATCACCTCCTACCCGATCAACACATCCATCTGGGGAACTCCCGCGGCTCCATTGTCCGCATCACAGGCAGCATGGAAACTCGAGGAATTTGACGTCTCCACCGAACTCGGAGGCACAAATGGCTTTGCGAATTGCAAGGTTCGATTCACTTACCGGAGTATCCAAGGCAACATCTTACCGCAGGCCAACTGGAGCCAGTTTGACGGATGGTTCGTAGACGATGTGGAAGTATTGGCCGCTCCTTGCGAGGTGACACCGCCATCGGCCACTTTCAACCTGCAACCACCCCCCATTCCTTGCTACGATAACATGCCCGTGGGGCCGATCGACAATCTCAACCCAAAGATCGGTGTGGACGTGACCGACCCGAGTGGCATCAATGAAGTCCGTCTGAAGTACAAGATCAACGGCGGAACAGAACAGACGATCATCCTTACTGCATCGGGTGGAAATCCGGATCGCTATGAGTATCAGTTCGCCAATGGAGTCTTGGCCCTTGGCGACACAGTCGAATACTACCTCGAAGCGGAAGATGCCTCCTGTATCAATAATGTGCGCCGCCTCCCTGGCATCAACGGGGCATACGTTACCTTTTGGGAAGTTCCCGGGTTTCCGACAAAATGCGGCACGGCTGCATGCGGAGCCTCGCCGACCATCATCAACACATTCCCCTGGTCAGAGAACTTTGAAGGCAATGAATGGGTCTCAGGAACCGGAAGTGGAGATGCTGGCGTTTCGCACAGAGGAACCTTTCCCACTTTCCCAGTGAGCAACTGGGTAGTTTCTCCCAACACTACTACTACAGGCATGGGATGGAGCATCCGAACAGGAACGCACCCGACCAGCCAGACAGGTCCTGCGGGAGACCACACCACTGGTTCGGCCACTTACATCTACTTTGAATCCACCCAGAGTTCGAGTCCTCCCAACAGCCAGCTCATCACACCTTGTATCGATCTGACGTCACTCACGGGTTGTGCTGCACTGGAGTTTTACTATCACAAATTCGGGGGCACCATGGGCAACCTGCGCGTGGACATCGATACGAGCAAAGGAACAGACGTCAACAAATGGTGGGGTGGCTATTTCCTGGTTCCTGGCCAAACCCATTCGAGTCCGACCGATCCCTGGGCCAAAGCATTTGTCGACCTGACGCCATTTGTAGGCGAGATAATTCGTATCCGCTTCGTCGGTGTT
>RFXV01000208.1 GCA_009921445.1 Flavobacteriia bacterium | reverse complement strand
TCCGTTCAGGCCTTGACCAATATCGTCCTACCAGGGCTGCACAATGCCAATACCCCGGACGTGCTCTACAATGGTTTCAGTACACCCATCCAGATCGATCAAACCAACAACTTGAGCGAATCCCCGGGCGGTCGATCCAATACCGCAGAAGTTGTGGCGGGGAGCCTCTTCGGCATGGCCACATTGATCACCCCCGAACATTCCTTCGTGCCCTCTTTAAGTGCGCTGGACCTGGATACCAATGATCTCTATTTGAATATTCTTGATGCCTATCCGCAATTGTTTATTCAGAAGCACTTTTCTTTTGATTCTTACTGGGCTCCGGGTCGGGTAGGTGAGTCCAGCATGAACGAGAAGCATGTTCGAATGACAAGCTCTAGCATGCGCTGGCTGGTGGAGCATATCGATCATTCCCATTCCCTTGTCAATGCGCAGACAGGCAACCAACTGGACAGCCTGGACACTTCCTATAATTTCGGCCGGCCACAGAGTGCAGAGCAGCCGCCCTTTGCCCGCTTTTTGTACGATCTGGATGTAGTGAGCGGCGGCGAACTGTCCATCAACCGCTCCGGGCCGGTCGGCTTTGTGGGGGCATCCTTCCAGAACACCTCCGAAGGCCGATTCATCTGCAAGACGGCGCAGAACTGTACCTCGCCCGAGGTGCGCATCTTTTCTGGCGGACTTTTTCGATTGGGCGATCCGCTGAATGACCATGCGGCCGACATGCACTTTCGTTCGGGCAGTATCCTCGAGCTGCATGCCGGTTCCGAGCTGATCGTGCACGACCAAAGCCGCTTTATACTCGAAGAAGGTGCCGAACTGCGTATTTATCCGGGTGCCGTCATCCGCCTCGATGGACCGGATGCCGAATTGCTGATCCAGGGGAAGATCCGCTTGGGTCCGGATGCCTCCTTCGCGCCCCTGGGTACAGGCCGGATCGTCTTTGATCAGCACATGGGTTGGCCTTTGGACCCTTCTGCCCATTGGTCGGTCGATTCCACTTCCCGAATGGCCTTCCGTGGCGCGCAACGCATTGAGTTCCGTTCCGGATTTTCCTGTCCGCCTCTGGACAGCCTGATTCTTGACGGCGTGGAAGTCGCCCTGGCTGGAGGAATGCGTTTGGAGGTCTATCAGTCACATCTGCTGGCCCAGGGAGCGGGCTTCAATTCCATGGATTCTTCTGTTCTGCACGAAGGGCTGCATCTGATGGGCCAGCCAGTGCACATGGCGAACTGCTCTTTCCGCAACGGAGAGTTGGGCTTGAGTAACAATTGCACACCCGGCAATGGCCATTTCAACATCCTGAACTGTCGATTCACTCAGAATGGAACGGGTATGCGCGTGCGCGATGCGTCCCGCCTGATGATCCGAAATTGTGTGGCCGAGAACAACCGTGTGGCTTACCTGATCGAGGACCTTCAGGGGGTGGCCACCCTTAGGGGAGGAAGCGCCTCGTATAATCAACAGTTTGGACTCAGGGCGAATGGTCAGCAGAGTGCTGTACTTCGGGTGATCGATGCAGATCTCATGCACAATCATACAGCGGTTGAGGCCACAGGCGTGAATCTCCGGGCGCGTTGTTCCGATTTCTCCCATTCCAGCTGGGGCATATCTGCCTCAGGTCACAACCGGGTTTTGCTCAACGATCAAGCGGGCAACCGCTTTGTGAACAATTTTGTCTCTGTAGGTCTCACCGACTGTTCGGCCCTGCGCATGGAGAACGGCCATAATTCCTTCGATCGATCCACCTGGTATGTACAGGGCAGTTTGCATCCGCTCAATGCCCAAAACCATCTGGACCTTTCGGCCAATGCCATGCCAGGTGTGAATACTGGAAATGCAGTCCTTCTTCCGGTATCTCTCCACTGGGATGCACAGGGCACTCCTGTTTCCCTCCCTCTGGTGAACTGGTCGTCTGGCTTCACGTCCGCCCTTGGCTGCACATCGGGCCCTCAGCTTGGCCCAGCTGGAAATGAGGAA
>RFXV01000207.1 GCA_009921445.1 Flavobacteriia bacterium | reverse complement strand
GGGTCTCCAGCAGCCGAAGTCCCTTTTGTGAAGCATCGAGCGTTCGGACGGCCTTGCTGATCAGCAGTTGTTGCGACCCCGAATACTGCGGCGTGTCAAAACGGTATGTGCGCCTTTCCTTGAGGGGCGTAAAGTCGCCGCGATCAAAGGCTTCATCGATCAGCTTTTCAGCGCCAAGGCCGGGCATGGAACGCACCGGGTAGTAGAGAGGTGGCAGGTCGAGCTCGAGGATCCAGTGTATTTCCTGCAGGTTGCGGTCCTCGGCCCGGTTCATTGGAGACGGGGCAAATCGCCCATTTTCAAAGTAGCTGATGCGCGGCAGAAAATGCTGGAGGAGCAGTCCATCTTCGCGCAGCCCCATGCCGTCCACTTCCTCATCCGGGAAGTAGAGCTCATAGCTGTAGTGGATGGATAAGCGATCCGCCCCCTTTTCCATGAGTTGGTCTTTTTGAAAACGCAGCAGCTCTGGGCTGCGTCCGCGAGCGTAGGCATGGAGTCGTCCGTTGCCATCCCGAAATCCGAGGTTTCGAACCTGAATGCGTTCTTCTTCTTTGCTGAAGTGTAATCGTGTCTGCTGGTCTTCGAGCCATTGTTCGGCGATAACGGAATGGTCCGATCCAAGGGCGAGCGGCCAAAGCTCGAGCCAGACGACCGCGGGGAGCGAATCCCAATGCACCTGCCATTCAAGTTGCCCTTCAATCTGCAGGGTTCGCCCATCGTCCAGAAGACGCACCATGGAGCGATTCTTCCGCTGCTGTCCACAGACACTCAGACCGGTCAAAAAAGTCAACAGAAGCAGAAGCCGACGCATAAAAACAAAGATAGAAGGGTGATCCTTCCGTCGTTTTGCTGGCATCGCTTTCCGATGGAGAAATATGCCCTTCTTCCAGAGCAACTTATTCGGGAAGGGGTGATCGAAGAATCCGATCTGTACAGGCCGCAGGCTCTGACCCGAGAAGAAGTGGTTCGGGTGCACCAAGCCGACTATGTACAGAAACTGGAAGAAGGCGGTCTGAGCCGGCAGGAAGAACGCCGCACGGGTTTTCCGCTGAGCCAGCAGCTGGTGGAACGGGAATACACCATCTGTGGCGGCTCAGTACAGAATGTGGAGCATGCGCTCAATGAGGGTGTCGCCCTCAACATTGCTGGAGGTACACACCACGCCTACAGCGACCATGGCGAGGGGTTCTGCCTGTTCAATGACATTGCGCTGGCTGCAGATCACTATCTGCAGAAAAGACCGAATGCCCAGCTTCTGGTCGTCGATCTCGATGTGCACCAAGGCAATGGAACCGCTGAGCTTCTTCAGAACGAGCCGCGTGTTTTTACCTTCAGTATGCATGGCAAGAACAACTATCCCTTGCACAAGGAAAAAAGCGATCTGGATGTGGCTTTGGAGGACGGATGCCCGGATGAACGCTATTTATCGCTTTTACAAGATCATCTGGATGCTCTTTTCGATCGCTTGAGTCCGGAATTCGTCTTCTTTCAAAGCGGGGTGGATGTGCTTGCGACAGATAAACTGGGTCGACTTGGGCTGAGTCTGAATGGATGTCGGGAACGCGATGCCCTGGTTTTTTCGCGCTGTGCTCGTGCCGGGGTCCCGGTCACCGTGTGTATGGGCGGCGGGTATTCGGAGAAACTCAGCGACATCCTGGAGGCGCATGTGCAGACCTTTGAGGAAGCCCGAAAGGCTTTCGGCTGACCGGCTGCTTCGAACATTTTTTACTTGCTACGCCTTTCCCAATGAAACCAATGGAATGAAAATGTTTTGGACCATCTCCCTTATCAGCAGTGTCTTGCTTTCCTTCAGCGGATTCGATTTCAGTGACAAGGCCACGGCCGATCGGTGGGCGGTCATCAACGATGGCGTTATGGGTGGTCGGTCTGAAAGCCAGGTGGTCCATTCGGATGAGGCGCTCTTGTTCACCGGGAACCTATCTCTGGAGAACAACGGTGGATTTGCGTCTGTAAGAGCGCCCTGGGGCAATTACGATCTGAGTGCATTC
>RFXV01000206.1 GCA_009921445.1 Flavobacteriia bacterium | reverse complement strand
ACAGCGTTCAGGCAACGAACTCATTCGGACGCACGCATACCGACAGTGTCTGGGTGAACATCGACTGCCAGACAGCAGCACTCGGAACCGATCTGCCCAGTCTGATCACTGCCAACAGTGCTCAATTCCACGGGCTGCTGGTGAGTTCCGGAAATTCAAGCATCGATTCCACTGGCTTTGTTTTTGGTACCGCTTCCGGACCCAGCCTGGGCAATAACGCACAGACCACTGCAAGCGGCAGTTCGTCCTTTCAGGCCTCGGTGAACGGCCTTCTTCCAGGGGTGACCTACTATGTACGAAGCTATGCGGTAAATGCGGCCGGCATCGCCTATGGCAATGAGCGCAGCTTCCTGACCGCAGCCGGCAACTACGACCTGACCTTCCGCGTTGATATGCGGGAACAGACGATCCATCCGAATGGGATCCATGTGGCTGGAGATTTCCAGCAGCTCGCTGGCTTTGCCTCGAATTGGGATCCAAGCAGCTGCGTTATGAGCGATCCGGATCAGGACTCCATCTATGAACTCACGGTCAATCTCCCGATAGGTAGCTACGAATTCAAGTTCATCAACGGGAATGACTGGTCCGGTGGGGAAGGGATCGACCCAGCCTGCGCGAGTGCTCAGGGCAACCGATCCATCAGCATCGCGACAGATTTCTCGACGGTGCCTTTCTGCTTTGGCAGTTGCTGGGCCTGCGATACCACAGGAACAGGGCTTTTCGACCTCACCTTCCAAGTGGATATGGGTCAGGAAACGATCGATCCAAGCGGTGTGCATGTGGCCGGTGACTTTCAGGCTGCCGGAGGTTTTGGAAGCAACTGGAATCCATCCACCGCTCAGATGCTGGACCCGGACGGGGACGGTGTCTATGAACTGACCGTAACGCTGCCCGTGGGCACCTATCAATACAAATTTGTGAACGGAAACAGCTGGGGAAAGGACGAAAGCGTTCCTCCGGCATGCAGTGGCACCAGCGGAAACCGAAGCATCGATGTGACAGGAGACATGAGCACTCCCTCCATTTGCTTTGAGGCATGCAGCGGCTGTTCCACCGGTCCTCTGCCGAATGTGGACATCACCTTCCAGGTGGATATGAGCCAACAAACGATCTCGCCCAACGGCATCCATGTAGCGGGGAATTTTCAGGCGGCAGCCGGTTTTGGAAGCGACTGGAATCCATCCAGCAGTCCGATGAGCGATCCCGATGGCGACAGCATCTACACCCTGACCGTCAGCGTGCCAGCAGGAACCTACCAATACAAATTCGTCAATGGGAACAGCTGGGGAGCGGACGAAAGTGTTCCCTCAGGCTGTGCGACAAGCAACAATCGGGAGCTCACCGCAAATGCTACTACCAGCAGTTCATTGGTCTGTTTTGGCAGCTGCTCCCCTTGTTCGCAGGCACCTCCGCAAACCCTGTACGATCTGACCCTCCAGGTGGACATGCGTCAGGTGAGTGCACTTTCAGCCAATGGGGTGCATGTCGCGGGTAACTTTCAGGCGGCGGCGGGCTACGGAAGCGATTGGAATCCTTCATCCACCGCACTTTCCGACCCCGATGGCGACAGCATCTATACCCTGACCGTTCAAATTCCGGCCGGTATCTACGAATACAAATTCATCAATGGAAACAGCTTTACGGACGATGAAGACATTCCTTCCTATTGCAGTTTCAACAACAACAGAGGGATCGTAGTCTCAGGGGATACAACGCTCCCTGTGATCTGCTACTCGGCCTGTGAATCCTGCACATCCATTCCCAACAACAGCCACACGCTGACATTCCATTTGGACATGCGTCAGGAAGTCATCGATTCGGCGGGTGTGCACGTCACCGGGACCTTTGCCCTGGCTGCCGGACTGGATACGGTCAACTGGCTGGCAGATGCACTTGAACTTCTGGACCCGGATGGAGACACGGTATACAGTGGATCCGTAGTCGTCCCCACAGGGGTTTACGAATTCAAGTATGTGAACGGCAACAGCTGGGGTCAGGATGAGCAGCTCTTTGGAGGCTGTCTGTCCGGCAACAACCGGGT
>RFXV01000205.1 GCA_009921445.1 Flavobacteriia bacterium | reverse complement strand
GATGCCTTTGGGCTTTCTTCATTGGGCACTGAGCACTTTCGGCCTTTGGCAGGGTCCGACGGCCTGGGCACTTGCAAAAGGAACATATTTCCTGATGGGTACGGCGGAAATGATCGCATCATGGCCACACTCCGTTCTGGAGATCCCATTATTGGCCTTGGAGGTACAGCTGGCATTTATGCTGCTTTGGATACTGCTCACCCTTTATTGGTTGCGCATACTGAGGCCGCCTGTCACTTTGCTTTTGGCCTTCGCGATCCTCGCTGCTGGCCTGCATATTCGCGATCAGAAGAAAACGCGCACAACGGCCCATGCCTTGGACGCAGAACTACTGATCAGTGAGCGCAGCGGATCGAAGATGACGGTCTTCGGGGCGCGTCCGTTCAAGGATGACCGCTGGAAAAAAATCGTGCCCTTTGGCTATTCCGCAGATTTCCGAGTGGAGGAGCTGCTGGCTGTAGGCCATCGCTCTGTGCTGATCGATCCCGACAACGAATGGGGATCGGTGAACAGCAGGTGGAGATTGACCCGGGTGAAGGGTATTCCGCTGCTGATCGACAGGGATCAGCGGGATACTTTGGACTTGCGTTCTGCCTCTGTTTCGCTGCGCTGATCGCGGGCGAAGAAATAGATGCTCCTTTTGATCTCCTGGACATCCAATGGCTTTTTCAGTACCCGTTGTATGCCTGCATTCATGGCCCGGCCTCCAGGGTCGGTCGCGCTTAACCCCAGTATAGGCATTTGCTTTTCCTCCAAGCGGAAATTCCGAACCCATTCCAGCATGTTGTAGGGCGGAAGATGCAGATCGAGCAGAAGAAGAGAATACGGTCCTTCATTCTTGAACATTTGATCCAGCTCGGAAGAGTGAACTGCGATGTGTACGGTGGCACCCATTCTGCTCATCAGGATCTCCAGCTGCTGCTGGATCACCTCGTCGTCTTCGGCAATGATCACGGATTTCCCCTCCAGGACGCGCATGTCCTTCTGCATATCTGACATAAACTTCTTTTTAGCAGCTGTTCTCAGGGGGAATAGGAACGGCTGGAAGAACTCATCTTTCCTTTTAAAAAAGGCAGGTAGTCATATCACACCGCTACAACCGGCTACCCTTGCTTCATTCCTGACCTGGGGGAGTTCACCAGGAGCTGGTTGTATGGTACCTGCCCGGCCGCGAATATAGGGCATTCCCACAGGTTTGAGCGCTAGTGGTTGCAAGACTATCTTAGACCAAAATTTTTATCAAATGAGTATAGAAGCCAAGCGCTACGGTTTGATCCTCGGTGCATTCTCCATTTTGTCCGGTGTCCTTTTCTATGTAACGGGTATGTCCACAGTAGGGGAGAACAATCCTGTGCAATCGGTGCTGGCCATAGCCATCATGATCGTTCTTTTTATTCTGGCCGCCCGGGATCAGAAAAAGAGACAAGGTGGTTATCTGAGCTATGGCGAGGGATTCAAGACCATGCTCGGCGCAGGTGTGATCAGTACGATCTTCTCTCTAGTCTGGGTCATGCTCCTGATCTATGTGCTGGAACCGGGCTATGTGGAAGTGATCCTGGACAACAGCTACGAACAGATGATGGAACAAAATCCGAACATGTCGGATGCGGAAGTGGAGATGGCCTTGGGCATGACGGAGAAATTCGTCAGTCCAGGCTGGATGGTGATCTGGATACTCTTTGGAGGCATCCTCTCGTCTGCCTTCTTTGCCGCTCTGATGGCTTTGGCCACGAGCAAGAAGCGCCCGCCATTCATCGCCACGGAAGAAGACGCCAAAGGTTAAATGCAGCTCTCTCTGGTCATCCCGCTCCTGAACGAGGAAGAATCGCTGAGGGAATTGCATGAATGGATCGACCGTGTCACCAAGGAACAGGGCATCGAGCGCGAGATCCTGTTCATCGACGACGGATCCACGGATGCTTCCTGGGATGTGATCCAGGAACTGGCGGACAAAGACCCTCAGACCAAGGGCATCCGTTTTCGTAGAAACCACGGAAAGTCTGCGGCATTGAATGTGGGCTTCAAACAGGTCAGCGGGGATGTGGTCATCACCATGGATGCCGACCTGCAGGACAGCCCGGATGAGATCCCCGG
>RFXV01000204.1 GCA_009921445.1 Flavobacteriia bacterium | reverse complement strand
CCGCCGCATCCGGGTGAAATTATTCTGGCTACTGCGGATCGCCTCAAGGCCTTTATAGATGTGCGTCATGAAGGCCTCATCCACATGCGCCTGGGTGATGGCATGCTGGTAACAGTCCTCACAGAGGTCGGCGGTCAAGATCTTCAGGCGGATGTTATCGATCTGCTGAAAGAAATCGTTCACACAGCCCTTGTCTTCGTAGTGAACAAATCGACTTTCATAATCCACCCGATTGAAGGCGCGAAAGCGAAGGGCGGCGGCGAAGAGTTCATAGGCTATGGGGATGTGCCGGGCGGTGGTCGTCTCTGTGGCGTAGTGGGTGATCTGTACAAAGGCAGCATTCCGATTCTGTGGAGAAGGACCGCAGAAGTAGTTGGACTCGTTGCCGTAGGGGTTCATCAGCAGAACAAGGCAGTGGTTGCGATCTTCCTCGTAAGTCTCAAAGAACCATTCAGTGGCGCGGTCCATGCGTTCGAGCAGCGACTCGCGCACATCCAGATACTTGCGCTCCGCTCGGATATTCAAAGAGCTTTTTTTTGGCATCCACATGGAATAGCTGATTGAATCGCGGGGAGAGAGCAATGGTGGTGGGGTCTTGTCATCTTTCCCGTCCCAGTCCTCATCGTGCCGGAGCTCTTCTTTGGGATCGGGTTCGGGATAATCCACCGGATGGAATCGGATGGGACCATTGGGATCGACCTTCGTGGCCAGTTCGTAGGCGGCATCCACGGTGTCGTTTTGGCCTACGTAGGTAGGGATCAAGAGGTATACTTGGGTTTGGGGCATAGATGGGTGTTTGATGAAAAAGCAGAGATCCCCGAAAGAATCTCTGCTGTATTATAAAATTTCTGCGCAAAATTCAAAATGCGATCACTTCATGTCCTTGCGCTTGAACTTGCTCCATTTACTGACCTGCGTCCGGCGCTCTCGCTCCTCATCCATTTCTGCCTTAGGCATTGCACAGGCAACAGTGAAGGAATCTTCCTTCTCCGTGTAGAAGTCGGATACAGATTTGACCACACCGGCCAAACTGCCCCGCTTCTGCCTTGGAGAATGATGCATCATCATCTTACTATCCATGTTCATGCGCTCCATTTCGCGGATGGCGCTCATGTCGGATCCGATCAGGGCGAAACTCCAACCGTCCTTTTCCTGCACCTCCTTGATCAGCCGGCGCAAACGGGCGCCACCAAATTCCCTCGAGGCATTTTCCCCACCATCGGTATAGACCACCACCAGGGCTTCGGCTTCGCCCCGGTCCACCTTGTAATCGATGCGGGCCTGGGTGCGGCTCAGTGAAATGCCAATGGCGTCAAACAAGGCCGTCATTCCGCGGCTGTAGTATTCGTTCTCGCCGATGTAGGCCACGCTCTCGATCGGTTCATCCTGACGAAGCACTTCATACTCCGTATCGAATTTTACGATGGTGATGCGGCAAGGTCTGCTGGTTTCCTCATACTTTTGCTTCAATTCCAAAAGCTGCTCATTGAGTTCGCTGAGTACTTCAGGTACATCAGCACTCATGGAACCGGAGGCGTCCAGCACGAAGGTGTAGTCCAACAGGACTTTAGAAGAGGCTTTGCTCATAGCGATTGATTTTTAAGTTCGGTGCAAAGATTCCCCAGGGGCAGGTCCTGACCCTTTTTTGACAAGCTTGTCAGAAATGGGAAATCTCGTTTTAGAAATGGAGATTCAGGTGCGTATGCCCGCGCACGCGTAATAGATATAGGGGGATTCAGTAGAGGATTCTGAGTCAGTATTGAATTAATGAAAACGGCCTCGACACACGGATCAGCCCCTGTGGGGAGGGATGCGTGGGCGTTCCATTTTGGTTGCGGTGCAGGCATCGGATAGGCAGACCGTTTTGGCGCATCCATCCGAGGAATTCTGCTGCAGCCGTTTCCAGATAAGATCGGGTGTGTACCCCATTGCCCCAGGCCAGCACGATGGGTCCCTCGCTCTTTCCCAATTCCCCGCAAACCAAGTCCATGTTCTTTTGGAGCAAGCCGCGGTCCGCTCTTTTGGGAAGCGCCCCTGGATCGGTGCAGCGCAACGGATAGAGGTTGTACAGCGTCCAGGCCGGGTAGCCCAATTCTGAACT
>RFXV01000203.1 GCA_009921445.1 Flavobacteriia bacterium | reverse complement strand
TTACGTCCGCCGAATCGACGGTCGGAGTTTCTTGCTCAGCGAATTCTTCAAGGACCCTGCGGGATTTGAGTCGTCCTTTTTGCCCTTTGCACAAACGGCTCATGTCTATATGTCCGGACATTACTGGAAGGAGGGAAGTCCGGTCTTCTTCACACCTGAGCAAGCCAATGCCGAGGAGTTCAGCCTGCGGCTTATCGCCGACATCAGTTGCGACATCGCAGGTCCGATACCAAGTACCCTTCGTCCTTCCACCATTGCCGATCCTTTCTATGGCTACCAGGCGTCTTCCTCCAAGGAGGTGGCGTTTGGAAGCCCGGGATCCATTGGCGTGATGGCCGTGGACAATTTGCCCGGCGAACTGCCGCGGGATGCATCTGAAGACTTTGGAGACGACCTTTTGGCCCATGTCCTTCCGCAGTTTTTCAATGCCGATCCCGGAACCGTTCTTCAACGGGCCACAGAAACCGATTCTGGCCAACTGACCCCTTCCTTTCAATACCTTCAAGACTATGTTAACGATGCGGATTAGATCGTTGGTTTTCTTTTTGTTTCTGGCCACGCAGCTCTGGTCGGCCCCTGGGGATACCACCCACGTTCGGGTGCACGACGATGTGGACATGACCTGGTATGTGCGCTACCGTGAAAAGGCGCTCTTTCCCACGCAGGGAGCTGATTTTCACAGAGTGAACATGGTCTTTACCCTGGGCTGTGCCTCTTCGGGCTGCAGCGACTGGGATTACACCGTGCTGATCAAGGTCCTTCACCGCACCGGGGAAATGGACAGCACCTACACCTTGGACACCTTAAGTACGAGCCCACTGGTGATCGATACCAACTGGACGCCCTTCGAAGTGATAGAGCCCTACGAACTCGGTCGGATGATCACGCCCTATGGGGGATACATGGCCAATGGAGGCTACGGCTACGACAACAACTGGGAACATCGCTACGTCTATGACGTCACTGACTACCAATCCATACTTCGGGATTCTGTGGAGATCGAAGTCCACTATCAAGGCTGGTCTTCGGGCTTCTCGGCCACGCTTGATTTTGAGATGATCGAGGGCATACCCGCACGCAACCTGATCAAGATGCAGAATGTCTACCGACCGCGTGGATTTTCTTTCCGAAACACAGCCGATGTCGAGCTGAATCATTTGCCGGCCGTGGACATTCCTCTGGAAAGCACCACCCAATTTGCGGCGCTGCATGTTCTGCCCACAGGTCACGGATTCGACAACAGCCTGAACTGTGCAGAATTCTGCAAGAAGGACTATTACGTGAAACTGGACGGTCAGACCCGTTTCACCCAGAGCATGTGGCGGGATGATTGCGGTCTGAATCCCATCTACCCGCAGGGCGGAACCTGGCTCTATGACCGGGCGAATTGGTGTCCGGGTAGCAAAGCCTGGACCTACGAGCACGATCTCTCTCCATGGATCAGCGCCGGCCAGACCGCACAGATCGATCTGGACCTGGAGCCCTATTCGGTGCCTTCGGGAGATCCTCAGGCGGCCAGCTACAACTGGAGCACCGTCCTGCTCGAATTTGACAGCTATGCCCATCAAAACGATGTGGAACTCATGGAGATCCTTTCGCCGAGTATCCATGAAGAATATTCGCGCATGAATCCTTCCTGTGGGACGGCTTTGGTACGCATACGGAACAAAGGCGCCCAGCGGCTCACAAGCTGCGTGATAGAATACGGATACGAGAATGCCACCACCCACAGTTTTACCTGGCAGGGCGATCTGGGCATGATGGAGGACGAACTGGTCGCATTGGATCTGGGCGGTCCGGGCGATTGGCAACAGAGCCAGGCAAGCGATCGCTTCATGGCCAAGGTCTCTTTGCCCAACGGAATGCCGGACGAATATGCCTGGAACGACAACGGCTCGTCCAGCTTTCGGCCCACGCCTGTCCATCCGGAGAACCTGCGGCTCAACATCCGAACCAACGCTTCCGGAGGGGAGACCTGGTGGGAGCTCAAAGACGGTTCGGATTCAGTACTGTACTCTGGCGACGGCTACAACAACTACCAATTCATCAATGAAGATCTGAACCTGAGTCCTGGCTGCTATCATTTACAGATCAACGATCGGGGAAAGGACGGCCTGCAGTTCTGGGCGAACAACGACGGCAACGGCTATGCCCGTTTG
>RFXV01000202.1 GCA_009921445.1 Flavobacteriia bacterium | reverse complement strand
CAGCAGCAGCCTCCATACCCAGTCGGGTCTTCAGGTCCAGTATGTTCAGTTCTTCATTCAATGAAAGACGAAATCAGTTGGTATGAGCCCGACCTCCACACTGTCGACCAGTGACATGTCCGATCCAAAGCGGATCATATAACCGGGCACATCGAAAGATAGCGCATTTCCCGCTACGATATGCCCACGGATGGGGTCGTGATCCAGCGAATAATAACTGCCCTTTCTCAATTCATAGAAGCTCCCAGGAGCAGAGAGGTCCATGGCCATGATGCTTCCTCCGTAGGCGTTATTCAAAAAAACCAGGCGGTTGTTTTGCAGGTCATGGATGAGTTCGCCCGGATGCCCTATCGCAAGGTCGATCGGATATTCCGAAAGGATCTGCCCGTCGGCATCCAATTCGATGAGCTTTCCCTGAGTGTCGTTGGATGGATCGCTCCAGTCGGCGTATCCCGAACACAGCACCCAAATACGGCTTTGTATGACTTGTATACTGTTGGGTTGATCGCCAATGACCATCTGCCCCATCACGCTGTCCGAAACTGAGTGTATGATGTGCACCGTAGAATCCCGACCAAAACCTCCGGAATTCAAGACGAAGAGTCGGTCGCCAAGAACGGCCATGCGTTCCGGACCTTCACCCGCATCGAAGCTTTGGCTGAGAGAAAGGTCCGATGCATTCAGCACATAGACTTTGTCTGTGGCCCAGTCGGTGGCTGCCACCCGCCCATCGGACAGCTCCTGCACATAACGCGGTGAGCCGAGCAATTGAGTGGAACGGAGGGCATTTAAAGTGCCTTTTTGGACGACATCGATCCTCCCGCTCAGATTGGCCACGATGTACAACTCATCCCCGACCAGTTCTGCACTTTGCAGCACCGACCCCAAGGGGAATCCATTGGCCAGAAAAAAGGCTTCATTCACCACTTGCCCATTTTCATCCACATGACTGAGCGAGCCACTGCCCGAGGTGAAAGGTCCTTCGTTCACGACAAATGTGCCGGAGACATAGAGGTCTGTGGGGGCGGGTAATGGATCGTTGTCGTTTTCCTCGCAGGCAACAACCGATAGGGCAGCCAGGCAGATAGGTACCCATGCAGCTTTCCATTTTGCACTTTTTGAATGTATACTCTTCATTTTGGGTTGTTTTTATGTGAGATGCGATAAACCAGCCGGAGCCTGTAGTTTCTGCCGGGCATGGGCATGTGCGGCTGATAGGCATAAGCAGCATCGAAAAGGTTGAGAACAGAGAGCGAAAGCGAAAATCGCTGTCTTTTGAACCGAATGTCCTGTCCGAGCGACAGATCGTATACCGATAATCCGACAAGCCGCCCCAATGTTCCTCCGTTGCTGAATTGATCCCAACCGCTGGTTTCCTGAGCACTCCACCTTAAGTGTGTGCGTCGATAGGCCAAATGGCCTTGTATGCGCAGTCGATGGTCCGGGAAACCGGGCGTCTGTACCTGCCCGTTTCCATTGTCGCGAATCCCCTGATTGTATTGATAGGCCCATTTCATCGATCCTTTCCAGTTTTTGCTCTGAACAGCTGTCCGGAACGAAACCTCCACTCCTTTCCCCGAACTGGATCGTATGTTTTCAGGAGACCAGTAGCTCGTCTCTGTGGGAAGCCAGACGATCATATCCTCGATGGAATAGAAAAAACCACCGATCCTCAGTTGGCTCTTCCAGGCATCGGAAAAGGCGTGCTCCTTTCGGAACTCAAGCTCGAACAGATTTCCATTTTCGCTCTTCAGCTCGGGGTTTCCGCCGCTGAACCAATAGAGGTCATTCATTCCTGGGCGCCGGTTCACCTGATCGAACCGTATCTTCATCTCCATGCCTGAAAAAGGGAGCAAAAGGGAAGCGTGCAGGGCAGGCAAAAACGCTCCATCCGTAGCATGGTCGATCCGGCCGCGCAGCTGAAGATCTCCTTCATCCAAAAATGCATAGCGATACCGCAGGGCTCCGATCCACTGATTCCGCCTTCCTGCCTTTTCGAATCCATAGACTGAAACGTGCAGCAGATCGGAACTCAGATCCAAGCGGCTCTTCTCAGAGAGGGCCATTCCCTTCTGCACGCGAGCCATCAGCGTGTGTGCTGCATTGAAATCATAGAGCGACGCTGAGCGGTTCCTGTAGTCGCCATCTTCATGGAACCAG
>RFXV01000201.1 GCA_009921445.1 Flavobacteriia bacterium | reverse complement strand
AGTAATGGGGAGCCAAATCGTCCGAGAGTGGTCAGGACCAGTTCACCGGTCTCGCCTTCCTGGACAGGTTTCAGGGTCTTTGGATCCAGAACTTCAGCCAGATAGGACTCGTGAATAATATGGAGAAGGTCGGGCTCATCGGGAGTTTGAAATGTGACTGGCCCGACTTCGGTCATCCCGTGGTGATCAAAGACCTGGGCATTTGGCCAGAGATCTTCGATACGTTCGCGAATTTCCGGAATGCTGCCTCCGGGTTCTCCGGCGACAATGATTTTGCGAATGGAAGACTTTTTCTTTAATTTGATGCCATGTTCCTTGGCGGTCTCAGCGAGTCGAATAGCGTATGTCGGCGTGGAGCAAAGGACGGTTGCACGTTGCTGGGTCAGCAATTCGAGACGTTGCAAACTGCCCATGCCGCCAGCTGGAATGGCCAAAGCTCCCAAATGCTGTGCAGCTTCAAAGGCTGCCCAGAAACCGAGAAAAGGTCCGAAGGAAAACGGGAGGATAACGCGATCATTGGGCGTAACTCCGGCTTCATGGAAGACGATTTCCCAATTGTGTAGCATCCATTGCCAATCTTCATGCCGGTCCAACCAGACAAGGGATTGGCCAGTTGTTCCACTGGTGCGACAAAACCGGGTATAGTTGTCTGGCGAATAGGTCAGGTTGGTGCCGTAAGGTGGGCTGGATGTTTGGTCAATCGACAGCTCGTCCTTGGTCGTAAATGGGCAACAACTGAAAAAGGTTTCCAGCGAATCCAAATTCGCATCAACAACACAATTCCTGAGTTTGGCCTGTTGAAAGAAATTGCTCTGCAGCACCACCCCGAGCAGTTCCCGGAGTTGATGAAGTTGGGTATGTTCGATGGACTCGGGGTATGCCATCGCAGAAATGCCTTAGTGTTTTGCCTGAGCGTTGGCAGAAGGCGGCGGTTTTGGTGCGTTTTTCGTAACCAGATATCCTCCGAGTGCAGCCAGAGCAATCCCGAGCAGGAATTGTGGTTTTACGTAAGCCCAATTACCTTCCTTCGTGGTACTGACAATGGCATTCACCATGGGAGCCCCAGCGAAGATGATGGACATAATCACCGGAACATAAGCCGGAGATGGCATCTTTCCAAAAGCTAATAGAACACCCAAAGCTCCGATTGCTCCTAAGGTTCCAGCGAAGAGTGACCATTGCCAGCCTTTGGTCGGATAAGCCCAGAACTCGACTGGCCCGCCTTTGATCTTGAAGATGATCAGCGGAGCAATGATGGCAGTAAGAAAGTAGGCAAGTCCCACCCAGATAAAGGCCATAAGACGGCCATGTTCCTTATCGGCCATTTCGACGGATCCGATGTGCATGCAGACACCATAGGTGCCCCAGCAACAAACCGTAAGCAAGGCAAAGTAGAGATAATCCATATTTTTCTTTTTGTTCGTGGACATGAGTTGGACGGGAAGAGTGCAATTAGACCTGTAATTGGCGAGAGGATTTTACAGATACAGCCAATGAATAGTTCGAAATTGAAATTTCCACTGGTGAATCACTCGTACTTCACATCGTCTATCTGAACGGCAAATGGTTTTCCTTGCCCGGCAGTTACGATGCAGAAGCCAGACTTGATTTTTGACAGGTCCTTATTGGAAAGATCGAGGGAGTAGGTTTTCCAGTCTTTGGTCAGGGTGAACTTTTGTTCGGCTTTGGCGGAGTCGTAGTGAGGTTTGTCGCGGCCGATGATGCCCATGGTGGCCACGAGTACCCCGATGGCCGCCACCACACGCGCCAACTCGGGTGCGCGCGCGAGGCGCCGATAGACCACGCGGTGCAGCAGCACCGCGATGGCCGTCGTGGTCAGTACCGCGATCGCGAACGACGGCCACTGTCCGATATCGCCACCGAGATCGGTGCGCGCTGGCAGGCCGGGAACTGGCCATGGGTACGCCCCGCGTCGCAGATCGGCGTACACATAGCCGCCCCAGGTAGCCACTGCTCCGTGTGCAAGGTTGACAATGCCCGACCCCTGGTGAGTGATCAGCAGTCCCAGCGCGAACGCGGCGATCACCGCCCCGGCGGCCGATCCCGACAGGATGTAGTAGGCGTAGTCGGCCATCAACCCCCGCCGTTCTAGGGCAGGTAATCGATCGCGGACACGGAGTCGAAGCCGGGCAGTGTGGCCACGTCACCATCGTCGGTGTAGTACCCGACCGGCAGACTGAATCCGCAGATCGATGGGAAG
>RFXV01000021.1 GCA_009921445.1 Flavobacteriia bacterium | reverse complement strand
TGCCAATGTACCCGCTGATCTGCAGCAGAGGCGTCTCTTCCTCCACGGGAACGAGCCGCTCCTCGAAAGCCGCCCCCATGATGCCCACGATCCTTCGTTTGCGGTTGGCTGTTTGCAGATGATAAATGGTCGCATCTCCATGGATCAACTGAAAAGCGATCTCGGGGTGGGCAAGGGCCACCCGCTGAAATTCATCACATATATGCCGGAACTCAATGGCATCCGACTTCAGGAAATTGCGACGCGCTGGGATATTGAAGAACAGGTTTCGCACCGAGATCTCCGTCCCTTCTGCGGCGACCGTCAGGCCAGATTCCATGACCGTACCGCCCTCTATGGTCAGTTGACTGCCCATCTCCTGACCCTTCATCCGAGTTTTTACTTCTACCTGAGCCACCGCAGCGATCGAAGCCAATGCCTCTCCACGGAATCCGCGCGAACGAATCTGGAACAGATCTTCTGCACTTCGGATCTTGGAAGTGGCGTGTCTTTCAAAGGCCAATCCGAGGTCTGCAGCATTCATTCCCGTCCCATTGTCCGAAACCTTGATGATGCTTCGGCCGGCCTCCTCGACCCAAAGCCGAATTTCGGTAGCTCCCGCATCCACTGCATTCTCCAATAATTCCTTGACCACCGAAGCTGGGCGCTGCACCACTTCACCCGCCGCGATCTGATTGGCGACGAGCTCCGGTAGGATCTGAATGATATTCGATTCAGTCATCATGCGTAAAAAAGCAACCACCAGGCCGCTGCGAAAAGAGCCGCCAAGATGACGCCCAGCCGAAGGCTACGACCCGATGTCCATCCAGTTCGACGTCCTTTCTGCCAATGTGACTTGAAATCCCTGACCCGCTTTTCCTCTTTCCCGTCTTGTTCTCCGCTCAAGCGCTGATGCTTTTCCCGAAGTGGATCGTAGTATCGGGTAGGCAGATCGAAAGCCTGTGGTTTTCTCGACTTGAAAAGGGAGGGAAGTCGTGGGACTTGCATGCTCCAAAAATACATGGATAGACAGTCAGAGCATACCGATATTTACCTTGCCGATGAAATAAGGCGCATGGAAGCAGAACAGCACGCATTGCACAGACTTGGAACAATACAAATTGGAAAAGGGAAACAGCTGATCAGCTTGCTTCTGTGCCTGTTGGTCAGCACAGGAGTCTCTGGGCAAGAGAGATCCTCGGCCTGGGTGGACAGCACCTATCGCTCGTTGAGCCTCGAGGAGAAAGTAGCCCAGCTGATGGTGTTGCCCGCCTATTCGAACAAAGGGAGCGAACACCGTCTTCGTCTCAACAGGGAGAACAAAAAGATCCGTCCAGGTGGATTCATTTTTTTTCAGGGCGGGCCTGGTCGTCAGATCCGTTTGGTCAACGAGCTTCAGGACTCTGCACGAGTTCCTCTGCTGATCGGTATCGATGCAGAATGGGGACTGGATATGCGGCTGGACAGCGTTATGAGGTTTCCATGGGCGATGACCCTCGGCGCGGTAGATGACAGCAGTCTGCTCTATCATTTGGGAAGAGAGTGGGGCAGGCAGTGTAAACGGACTGGGGTGAACTGGAATTTTGCACCGGTTCTTGATCTCAATACCAATCCGAAGAACCCCATCATCAACGCACGGAGTTTTGGCGAAACATCTTCAAGCGTCCTTCCGCGGGCCATGGCCGTCGCGCGGGGCATGGAAGATGAGGGAGTGATCAGCTGCATCAAGCACTTTCCTGGGCACGGAGACACGGACTCCGATTCCCACAAGACCCTGCCAACAGTGAAGAAAGATCGGCAGGAACTGGACCGTACCGAACTGATGCCCTTCCGAAAGGCCGTGGTCCACAATGTGCATTCGCTGATGGTGGCCCACCTGAACATGCCGGCACTCACCGGAGAAAAGGGCTTGCCTACAAGTCTGTCTTATCGTGTGGTCACAGAGCTTTTACAAGAAGAATTCGGCTTCCAGGGTCTGGTGGTGACCGATGCCCTGAACATGTCCGGTGCCGATCAGAAAGGAGCAGCTGGGGAGATCGAACTGCGTGCCTTCCTCGCCGGCAACGACATCTTGCTGTTTCCCCGGGAGCCGGCTGCCGCCATCGAAAAGATCTGCTTGGCCATAAGAGCGGACAGCCTGCTCCACAATCGATTGGCAATCAGTGTCAAGAAGATCCTCCGGATCAAAGAAAAGTTTGAGGTAGGAGCGAAGGGAAGGCTTTCTCCAAAAGGATGGGAGAATGAATTGCATCATCCACTGGCCAAAAGCCTGAACAGAGAACTCTGTGCTCAGGCCCTCACTGTTCTGGAAAATAAAAATGCAGCCATTCCCTGGGAGGTGAATACAGATACGCTCGCTCTGCTGACCATTGGCAAAGGTTCACCAAGCGATCTGATATCTGCCCTGAGCCTCTACGGACAGGTGGCCGAGTATCGGCACGAAAAGGTGAGGGAAAGGGAATTGCTCGAAGCTCTGAGCCGATACAAGCGTGTTCTCGTGGCATACTACACCCAAGGATCTTCGCCATGGAAACCCTATGCGCCTTCTGGTGACACACGTTCCTTTCTGCGTCGTCTGGGGCAACGATCTACTTTTTCACTGGCCCTTTTTGCCAATCCCTATTCGTTGAATGACTTTCCAGAGGCCGAACAGGCCGAGGCGCTGATCATGGCCTATCAGAATATGCCCGAGATGGAATGGGCGCTGGCCAATGTATTGTATGGAAACGCGCCGGCAACAGGAAGGCTTCCGGTGCGTGCTTCGAAACGTTACCCAGCAGGTCACGGGTTGAAAACCGCTGGAGGACTTGTATTGGGTCCAGGACTTCCCGAGCAAGTGGGAATGCGCACGGAAGTACTCCAGCGCATCGAGTCAGCCATGGATTCGGCCATATCTGAGCGGATGTTTCCAGGCGCTCAGGTACTGGTTGCACGGAGGGGGAAGATCGTGTTCGAAAAGGCGTATGGTTTCCATACCTACAAGAAGGAAAGACCTGTGCAGAAAACAGACCTCTACGATCTGGCCTCCATAACCAAGGTGGCCGCCACCACACTGACCCTGATGGATCTGGTGAACAAAGGAAAGTTCACGCTCGATCAGGAACTGGGCAATATCTACCCGGCCAGTAAAGGCAGCAACAAAGAACATCTTCAGCTTCGGGAGATCCTTGCGCATCAGGCCGGTCTGAAACCATGGATTCCGTTCTATTTGGAAACCATGGAAGACGGTGTTCTTTCCCCCGAGCTCTTTGCGACAAAGAAAACAGCGGGGTACAGTGTTCAGGTGGCCGATGGCCTTTATGTAAGCGAAAGCTATCGGGACAGCATCGTGGACATCATTCTTGGATCCGCTCTGCGCAAAAGGAAAGAGTACAAATACTCCGACCTGGGCTACTATCTCTTTCTGGAATTCATCCGAGAGACAACTGGCCAGGAACTGGATGAATATGTGCATGAGCATTTTTACGGCCCCATGGGCTTGCAGCACCTCCTTTTCGATCCATTGGACGTATTTCCCAGGGATGCCATTGTTCCTACTGAGGACGATATATATTTCCGTAAGCAGCTGATCCACGGATATGTGCATGACCAGGGGGCAGCGCTTCTTGGCGGAGTCGGTGGGCACGCAGGCTTATTCGGAAATGCAAGAGACCTTTCGCGTTTGATGTTCATGCTGATCAACGAAGGACGATACGGAGCTCGGTCGTATCTCGACCCCACAACCATTGAGGAATTCACGCGTTGTCAGTATTGTGAGCAAGAGAACAGGAGAGGAGCAGGCTTTGACAAGCCACAGCTGGATGGCGAAGGCCCAACCTGCGGATGTTTGAGCATGAACAGTTTTGGCCACAGCGGATTCACTGGAACACTGGTTTGGGCCGATCCGGAGGAGGAACTCATCTATGTCTTTTTATCCAACCGAATACACCCGTCTGCTGAAAACACCAAACTCATTCGTTCTAGTTTGAGAACACGTATTCAGCGCATCATCTACAACGCCATCGAACCATGAAGACCCATTTGATCTGTTTGATCCTCTCATTGGCCATACATTCAGTCCTCCTCGGCCAGGTCAGTGAAGACAACGTAATGCCTGTGGATGTGCAGGGAAGACCACACGGCACCTGGATCGAATTCCACGACAATGGGGTGGTCCGTTCCGTGAGTCAATACAACAGAGGCCTGAAGGAAGGCTATGTCTTGTCTTTCAGCAACAAAGGGAATTTGCTCAGCCGAAGCGAATACAGCAGAGATACTTTGAATGGTCCGCAGTATTTCTATCAGCGGGACGGAAAATTGAAGAAGCTGCAAACTTTAAAAATGGGTGTACTCGATGGTCTTCAGCAGAAATATGGGACCAATGGAAAAATGCTTGAGAGCGGAAGCTACCTGTCCGGAAAAAAGGACGGCGTATTCATGTGGTATTACACCAATGGAAAAGTGGCCTCTGAATACATCTATGTTCTGGGGTCGATAGAAGGAAAGGTGGCTTTCTTTCACGAGGAGGGTGGTATGAAGAGCTCTACCATGTACCAAGGCAACAAGAGGAATGGCGCCTATATGGAATATGACAAGGAGAACCGCATGGTGGTCGAAGGAAGCTATGTGGATGATCTGAAGAACGGGAAGTGGCTCTACTACGACGAAGAAGGAGCCGTCATCCGGAAGGAACGCTTCAAAAAAGGAGTTCAGCGATGAGCCAAAAACCCCTTCGCATAGGTGTGGTCTGCTATCCCACCTATGGAGGCAGCGGAGTAGTGGCGACCGAATTGGGCAAGTTCATGGCCTCTTCCGGGCATACGGTCCACTTCATCACCTACAACCAGCCTGTCCGCCTGGACATTCTCAAGGAGAACATCTACTACCATGAGGTCAATGTAGAGGACTATCCGCTCTTTCAGTACCAGCCATACGAGCTGGCGCTGAGCAGCAAGATGGTCGACACCGTATTGAACGAGGGCATTGAACTGCTGCACGTGCACTACGCCATTCCTCATGCCTACGCGGCCTACATGGCCCGTGAGATATTGAAGGAAAAGGGCGTCGATATCCCCATCATCACGACCCTGCACGGAACAGACATCACGCTGGTGGGCAAGAACCCCTCATACAAACCCGCAGTCACCTTCAGTATCAATCATTCGAACAAGGTCACTTCTGTCTCGGAAAGCCTTCGCTTGGAAACCCTAAGCTCCTTCCCTGTACGGAAGGACATCGAGGTCATTCCCAATTTTACCGATCTGGAAACCGAACCGGACGACAAAGGCGAGATGAAGGCCAATCTCGCTCCAAAAGGGGAGAAGCTCGTCACACATGTTTCGAATTTCAGAAAGGTGAAGCGCATCGACGATGTGGTGAACACCTTTTTTGGGATCAGCCAAAAGATCCCATCCAAATTGATCCTTATCGGAGATGGTCCGGAACGGCAAAAGGCAGAAGACCTGGGCCGCTCACTGGGCATTGTGGACCGACTCATTTTTCTGGGAAGGACACGCGAGGTGCGCCGGGTACTCGCTGTATCCGACCTGTTCCTTCTGCCTTCCGAAAAAGAGAGCTTTGGACTGGCGGCGCTGGAAGCCATGGCAGCAGGTGTGCCTGTGGTTTCAAGCAATGCAGGCGGTCTGCCGGAGATCAATCAGCACGGAAAGACAGGATACCTCGCAGACATTGGAGATGTAGACGCCATGGTCCGTTTCGGCCTGGAGGTCCTTTCTGAGGATTCGGTTCACCAACAATTCAGGGAAGCTGCATTCGCCCAGGCTTCCAAGTTCAGTATTGACAAGATCGGGCAACGCTATATCGAACTTTACCGGAACGCCCTTTCTGCGGGTTGATCAGCCTCCTACGCGTTTGACCGAATGTCCTTTGGACTTCAGAAAATCTGTGGCCTTTTCACGCACAGCGCCCTGTAAAAGGATATCTGTTCCCTTCGCGCTGCCACCCACCCCGCAGTGCTGCTTGAGTTCCTTGGCCCATTGGGCCAGCTCAATGGCAGAGCAGCTGAATCCCTTGATCAAAACGACTTGTTTGCCATTGCGCCCTTTTTTCTCCACATGAGCCTCCAGATACTGGCGGTCCGGGCTTTGTCGCTCCTCATCCAATGAGGACGAAACGGAAAAATCTGGATTGGTCGAGAAAATAAAACCCCCGGAATCATCATCCGAGGGCCGTTCTCTTTTCTTTTTTCGAGCGCTCAATGGATGGTCAGTTTTTTCCTCAGATCATCCACATAGGTCCGGAAACGCTTATCGGTCTCAGAAAGGTTATTCACTGTGCGTACCGCATGCAGTACAGTTGCATGGTCTTTGTTCCCGCATTGCGCACCAATGGAGGCCAGTGAGCTCTTGGTCAGTTGCTTGGCAAAGAACATGGCCAGCTGACGCGCCTGAACGATCTCCCGCTTCCGCGTCTTGCTCTTGAGCAGTTCCACAGGCATGTCGAAATAGTCACAGACGACCTTTTGAATGTAGTCGATAGAGATCTCCCGAGTGGTGTTCTTGACGAACTTGTTGATCATCTGACGGGCCAGGTCGAGGGTGATCTTCTTTTTGTTCAGAGAAGACTGGGCCAGTAAAGAGATCAAGGCACCTTCTATATCCCGAACGTGGCTGTTGATGCTGTAGGCCAGGTATTCGATGACCTCTTCGGGCATGTCCACACCATCGTTGTAGAGTTTTTTGTTGATGATGGCGATCCTTGTTTCCAGATCGGGAAACTGAAGATCGGCACTGAGTCCCCATTTAAAACGAGAGAGCAGTCGCTGCTCCATACCCTGCAGATCCACTGGCGTACGATCTGAGGTGAGGATGATCTGTTTGCTGTTCTGATGCAGATGATTGAAGATCTCAAAGAAGACATCTTGTGTCTTTTCTTTTCCTGCAAACGAGTGTACATCGTCTACGATCAGCACATCGATCATCTGATAGAAGTGGACAAAATCATTTTTGGTATTTCCGCGAATGGACTCGATGAATTGAGACTGGAATTTCTCAGCCGTCACATACAGCACGGTCTTTTCGGGGTACTGATCCTTCACAGAAATACCGATGCCGTGTGCGAGATGGGTCTTGCCCAGACCAACGCCTCCGTAGATAAGAAGGGGATTGAAGGAAGTGCCCCCGGGCTTATTGGCCACTGCAAATCCCGCACTTCGGGCCAACCGGTTGCAATCGCCCTCGATGAAGTTGTCGAAGGTGTAATTCGGATTGAGCTGAGAATCCACATGAACCTTCCTGAGGCCAGGTACAACAAAAGGATTACGCACCGAAGGACTGTTGAGTTCGATGGGCATGTTCATTTTGGGGTTCTCGATCTTCCCTCTTTGGCTGCTCGGAAGCTTGATGGTGCTTGGCCGCGCATTGTCGTAGGCATTCTCCATCACAATGCTGTAGACCAGCTTCGCGTCGGCACCCAACTCTTTGGTGATGGCCGACTTCAGCAATCGGATGTAATGCTCTTCGAGCCATTCGTAGAAAAACTTGCTGGGCACCTGAATACTCAGCACCTTTTCCTGCAATTTCACAGGCTTGATGGGCAGGAACCAGGTCTTGAAACTCTGCTCATTGATGTTGTCCTCTATGTAGGCCAAGCATCCTTTCCAAACTGACTGCGCAGTCCGATCCATCTTAAACGTTGTTTGTTGTTTATAATGTTAAAACATGAACATCAGGCAGAGGGGGATGAAGCCTTATTCACAATGTTCATTTCAGAGTCAAATGTGTGGATATAAATCTTGAGAAAAAAGACGAAATACACTTGTAATTTCATTTTGTTTTACTGAGATTCTAGGCGGCTCATTTTAAGGTTAAGCCAATGTTAATAGCATAACTCGCTGAAAAACAGACTTAATTTGCATCAAAATTCTACGAAGATTCGCGTCCGTTACGCAGAGACCGATCAAATGGGGGTGGCCTATTACGGAGCCTACGCCGCCTGGCTAGAAGTAGGACGTGTTGAATTTCTAAGAATGTGCGGAACATCCTACCGCAAACTTGAAAATGAAGGTGTGATGTTGCCGGTTCGAAATCTTAATATTTCCTATCGATCACCTGCATTATACGATGATCTGCTTCTTGTTAGAACGCGTATTGAGGAACTCTCCGGAACGCGGATCTCATTCGAACACGAAGTGTTGAATGAATCGGATAAACTCCTGGCTACTGCACGGGTAGAACTGGTGTTCATGGACCGCTCAAGCCGACGACCGATCCGAGTGCCCGAAAAACTGGCCGAGCGATTATCTGCGGGCGATCAGTAGCGGATCAAACGGAAGACATTGCTCTTTCCCTCTGAACAGCGAATGGACAGTGTGTATATGCCCGCACTCAGCCCTGCACCGGAGAGCGACCATTCTGTCATTGAAAACTGACCTTTTCTCACAACGCGGCCCTGCATATCTGAAAGCGCGTAGGTCTTGATGCCCCTGCTGTCAAAATGGACTGTCAATGATTCTCCATTGGCAAAGCCGGATGAATTGTAGACGACCACTTGTGTACTCTGCTCCTGATCGACACCAATGTCCGGAATGTCGAGGATTCCGCGGTTCTCAAAAATGGTGTACATGTCCATCGCATGCTGCCCCCAATACATCATTGAATCCGCAGCCAGCACTTCGAGCGCGAGGTCGTTAAAACTCATGTTCTGCGCCTGAGAATACAAGGCCTGCAAAAGCACTCTGTCAGCCACACCTCGTCCGGACTGGAAATAAATGTCCATCAGACAACCCGCCCAGAGGTCGGTATGCTCGTAGATGCTCCAGGAGAAATTCACATTCTTGTAATTCTTGGAGGTCACCACTTCGCGTCCGTCCCAAAAGACGTTGTGCCCGTCCCAGCTATAGACATCCTGCCAGTTGAATGGATTGAGCGAATGGCTGTAGGAGGCAGCGAGATAATCCCCATTTGCCTCATCCAGGGTTCTGCGCTCTGTACCCACATTGGTGGCTGGCGAGGCATCATCCGATATGGCATGTCCGTATTCATGGACGATCACATCCGCATCTTCGGCATCGTCCACACCACCTTCGCCAAAACCGAGTCCCTGCCCTGGACTGTAGTACGAGTTGTCCTGACCCATAAAGGCATGCGGATCGGCAACGATCTGATAATCCATCAGGCTGCTGAAACCCAAAAACAACATGTACTCCTTGTAGGTGGTCAGATGGTAGAGCACATTGGTGTATTCGAAATCCTGCTGCCCTCTGGTGAAATCGAATTTTGGAACAGACTGAACAGGGGGTGTGCTGGCCGGTAATTCAAAGTCTTCCAGAAGCACATACTCATTCTCCATATAAAAAGAGCCATTGTCGTAGTAGGCTTTGGTTGTCCGGTTTACGCGCTGGTTGTTGAGTGCTCCGATATCCGCGTCGTTCTGATCCTGAAAAAGACCTCCATAGACTTGATTTGCAGTGGTCAAGGGATCCGGTTCGAAGACCATGACCTCTATGGTCGTATCCACTGGATTCTGAACCTGTGCGTACGAGACCAGGTCTTGTGCATACAGTACGTGCTCTTCCGTAGGATCGGTGATGAGTTCGACCTGCAAATGCCTCGATGGATCTGCAAAGTAGAGTCTTCGGGCAGCGATCAGACCACCGTCCGCAGAAGGAAACCAAATGTCTTCTGATTCCTGTGCCTGTTGGTCCTGAACGGAAGAAGGCATTGGCAGGTAAGGGGAGGAGTGGAGGCGCTCATCGAATTGCAAGGGAATGTGATACCAGGAGATCATCCGTCCGCTTTTCTGCAGATTGCACTTGATCTGCCCTCTGTATATCCGCTTTCCCTTCCACCAGCGCTCGTAGCTGTAATGATCGCCCACGGGAGAATGCCGCGTATGGGCCGGGATCAGGGCCAACTCAGAACGGTCAAAGAAATGATTCAACTGCTCGGTCAGGTCGCGTTCAGTCGCAAAATCACGCTGCCCAATAATATGGGTCACACGGCTTGTGGTCATCACATCGATGTAATGGGCTTCCTGAGGGCTGCCTTCCACAGGGGCTTTTTGCGCATAGAGGGAAGCGGAAAGGCAGATGAGGACAAGATTGATCGGTAGTTTCTTCATTTCTTCAAATTGAGGCTTCATTCAAAAGTAATACGCTGATCATCGCCTAGAGCGTTGACCAAAAGGTGTTTCTCCTTCTCAGTGATCTCAAGGGGAATCCGTACCCGGCTTGTGGTTTCAAGTGAAAGAGGCTTGATTCCCAGTCGGTTAAGAACAGCCTGTACATGACTCAGCTGCGGGTAATCAAGCAGTAAGTCGACAGCTGTTTTCTTTTCATACCACTCGAAAGGCGCTGCCTTCAATGCCTCTTCTGAGGCGGTTCGATAGGCTTCGATCAGCCCGGGCTTACCCAATTTGGACCCACCGTAATAGCGGACGACCACCACAGCCGACTCGAACAATTCAAGGCTTTTGAGGCCATGCAGAGCAGGCGTTCCTGCCGTGTGCCGCGGCTCGCCGTCATCGGTACTGCGCTCTTCCAGCTGATCCGGACAGGAGCGATAGGCAAATACCCAATGACTCGCCTGATGATGCAACCTTTTGAGTTCTTCGAGTTTCTGTTCCAGCGACTCCTCACTCCGACAGGGGAACGCCAGGGAGAGGAACTTACTTCCTTTGGAACGAAAAATGCCCTGAGCTTCTTCGGTGAGTCGCCGGTAGGGTGTCAATCCTTCTTGGGACTTTCTTCCTCTTCTAAAGATGGCGCTACACGCACCGAAACTGAAGCACCGTCTTCGGCCAGTTCGATGTGGATCGTATCGCCTTCACTGATCTGTGCATTGATGATGTAATCCGCCAATGGATCCTCTACATGCTTCTGAATGGCCCGGCTCAAAGGCCTTGCGCCAAACTTCTCATCGTATCCCTTGTCCACAAGGAAGACCTTGGCCTCCTCACTGATCTCCGTCTTGTAGCCCAGCTCCTCGATTCGGACGTAGAGTTTCTTCAACTCGATATCGATGATGCGCAGGATATCTTCCTTTTTTAGGCTATTGAACAAAACCACATCGTCGATCCGGTTCAGGAATTCTGGTGCAAAGGATTTTTTCAGTGCGCTCTGAATGACGGCCTTGGTCATTTCGTCGATCTGCTCTTCCCGTGCTTTGGTCCCAAAGCCCACTCCCGTTCCAAAATCCTTAAGCTGACGCGTGCCGATGTTCGAAGTCATGATGATGGTGGTGTTCTTGAAGTCCACCCGTCGACCCAAACTGTCGGTCATCACTCCATCGTCCAGTGCCTGAAGCAGCAAATTGAATACATCGGGATGTGCTTTTTCTATCTCGTCCAAAAGGACCACGGAGTAGGGCTTTCTGCGCACCTTCTCGGTCAGCTGACCGCCTTCTTCGTAACCGACATATCCCGGAGGCGCACCGACCAAACGGGAAACACTGAATTTCTCCATGTATTCACTCATGTCGATGCGTATGAGTGCGTCTTCTGAATCGAAGAGCATCTTTGAAAGCTCCTTGGCCAGCTGCGTCTTGCCTACTCCTGTAGGGCCCAGGAAGATGAAGCTGCCGATTGGCTTACCCGGATCTTTCAATCCGGCCCGATTCCGTTGGATCGCCTTTACGATCTTCTCCACAGCCTCGTCCTGGCCGATGATGTTTGTTTTGAGCTGGTCGGCCATGTGGGCCAGTTTATTGCCCTCGTCCTGTGCGATCCTCTTGATCGGGATTCCGGTCATCATGGCCACTACTTCAGACACATGGTCTTCATCCACGATCTCCCTGTTCTTCTTGACCTCCGACTCCCATTCCTTTTGGGCCTTCTCCAATTCGTTCTCCAGATTCTTCTCGTCATCACGAAGTTTGGCGGCTTCTTCGTAGCGCTGCCTCTTGACCACTTTCACTTTTTCCTCCCGGACCTGTTCGAGTTGTTCTTCGAGTTTGATCACGTGCTGCGGTACATTGATCGAGGTAATGTGCACGCGGGATCCAGCTTCGTCCAGTGCGTCAATGGCCTTGTCCGGCAAGAAGCGATCGGATATGTAGCGATCCGTTTGGCGCACGCAGGCATCAATGGCATCCGGGGTATAGAGCACATTGTGGTGCTCCTCGTAGCGCTCCTTGATGTTGTTCAGGATCTGGACCGTTTCTTCGATCGTGGTCGGCTCGACCATCACCTTTTGGAAACGGCGTTCCAGTGCGCCGTCCTTTTCTATGTATTGTCTGTATTCATCCAGAGTGGTGGCGCCAATGCATTGGATTTCTCCGCGGGCAAGCGCTGGCTTGAACATATTGCTCGCATCAAGTGATCCGGTCGCTCCGCCGGCGCCAACGATGGTGTGCAATTCATCGATGAAGAGGATCACATTGTCGTTTTTCTCCAGCTCGCTCATGAGCGCTTTCATACGCTCTTCGAACTGCCCTCTGTACTTGGTGCCCGCAACGAGCGAGGCCAGGTCGAGCGTGATGACCCGTTTATCGAATAGCACCCGGGACACTTGCCGCTTGACGATCCTCAATGCAAGTCCCTCAGCGATGGCCGATTTTCCCACACCAGGCTCTCCTATGAGCAATGGGTTGTTCTTTTTTCTCCGTGAAAGGATCTGAGATACGCGCTCGATCTCTTGTTCCCGACCAACCACAGGATCGAGTTTGTTCTCTTCAGCCAGTTTGGTCAGGTCTCGGCCAAAATTTTCCAATACGGGTGTTTTGGATTTCTTGTCGCTTTTGGATTTGGACCCATAAGAACCACCTTCTCTCTTCTCAAATTCTTCGTCCTCCTCCCCAAAAGAGGATTCACCAACGGGTCCATCGGGCATTTCGTCCGAGAAATTCTGTTGATAGGCTCTTTTGACCTGTTCGTAGTCGACGCCGGCATTGTTCAAAAGACGACTGACCGGATCGTCATCATTTCTGAGGATGCAGAGGAGCAGATGCGCTGTCCGAATGACATTGCTCTGATAGAGTTTTGCCTCGAGAAATGTGGTCTTCAATGCCTTCTCCGCCTGACGGGTCAGTGGCAGATTGCGTTTGTTGCTCGGTTCTTTTTGAAAGTTGGGAGCGGAAATACCCTCGACCTTGCCCCGGAACTGCCCCATATCCACATCCAATGACTCGAGTATCTGAACCGCACTTCCCTCTCCTTCACGGATGATTCCGAGCATCAGGTGTTCGGTTCCGATCACATCATGCCCCAAACGAAGCGCTTCCTCTTTGCTGAAACTGATGACGTCTTTGACGCGAGGTGAAAAATTTTCGTCCATAATGGCGCAATGCTTAATTGATACCCCTTTAACGAAATTAATGCCAAAAGGATGTGAACGAATCTATGGCAGCGCTTTTTAGTGGCCGAGAAAACCGAAAATGTGCTTTTGAACATCAAGTTGTGTAAAATTGACCTGAGTCGACCCGTTCACTATAGTGTCTGGCCCGGTCATCCGTATATTTTTGCTATTGAGTGTGGCCTCTTTGAAGGCGCTGCATTATTTCTGACATTATGACTGAGAACGACCGCATCATCCCGATAAACATTGAGGAGGAAATGAAAACGGCCTACATCGATTATTCGATGTCGGTGATCGTTTCCAGGGCTTTACCCGACGTTCGGGATGGACTCAAACCCGTTCACAGGAGGGTGCTGTACGGAATGTACGATATGGGGGTCCTGAGCAACAGAGCCTACAAGAAATCGGCACGTATCGTAGGAGAAGTACTGGGAAAATACCACCCACACGGAGACAGCTCGGTCTATGACACCATGGTGCGAATGGCCCAGGACTGGTCGTTGCGGTACCCATTGGTCGATGGACAGGGGAATTTTGGCTCTGTGGATGGCGATCCGCCCGCGGCCATGCGATATACCGAAGCGCGTCTGAGAAAGATCGCAGAGGAAATGTTGGCCGACATCGACAAGGACACGGTGGACTTCCAGTTGAACTTCGACGATTCACTCAAGGAGCCGACGGTCCTTCCCTCCAAATTCCCCAATCTGCTGGTCAATGGCTCTGCAGGTATCGCTGTGGGTATGGCCACCAACATGCCTCCGCACAATCTCTCTGAATGCATCGATGGCGTTTGTGCCTATATAGACAATAAGGACATCACCGTGGCTGAATTGATGGAATACATCAAGGCACCCGATTTCCCCACCGGCGGATTGATCTATGGATACGAGGGCGTCAAAGATGCCTTTGAAACAGGCAGGGGCCGCGTTGTCATGCGTGCAAAGGCGACTTTTGAAGAAGTAAAGGGCCGTGAATGCATCGTGGTCACTGAGATTCCATATCAGGTCAACAAGGCGGATATGATCAAAAAGACCGCGGACCTGATCAATGACAAAAAGGTAGAAGGCATTTCCGACATCAAAGACGAGTCGGACCGCAAGGGCATGCGCATCGTATACTACCTCAAGCGGGATGCGATTCCCAATATCGTATTGAACACCTTATTCAAATACACTCAGCTACAGACCTCGTTCAGCGTCAACAACATCGCTCTGGTCAAAGGGCGTCCGCAAACGCTCAACCTTCGGGATCTGATCGTGCATTTTGTGGACCACCGGCACGATGTGGTCGTGCGCAGAACACGCTACGAACTGGAACAAGCTGAAAAGCGTGCGCATATACTAGAAGGTCTGCTCATTGCTCTGGATCATCTGGACGAGGTGATCAAACTGATCCGGAGCAGCCAGACACCAGATGCAGCCCGTGAAGGACTCATGAGTTCCTTCGGTCTTTCAGAGGCTCAGGCCCGAGCCATTTTGGACCTTCGTTTGCAGCGTCTCACGGGTCTGGAGCGGGACAAGATCAAAAGCGAGTACGACGAGCTGATGGAGCGCATATCCTACTACAAGAAAGTGCTGTCCGATGAAGGCCTGCGCTTCCAGATCATCAAGGACGAACTCTATGAAGTGAAGGAACAATACGGAGACGAGCGCCGAACCGATATCGACTATGCCGGCGGAGATCTCAGCATCGAGGATATGATCCCGGATGAACAGGTCATCATCACCATCTCTCATGCAGGCTACGTAAAGAGGACTCCACTGGCCGAGTACCGGACACAGAGCAGAGGAGGAGTAGGGCACCGTGGTGCCTCCACACGAGATGAAGACTTCATCGAATACCTCTTCACGGCCACCAACCACAACTACATGCTCTTTTTCACAGAGAAGGGCAGGTGTTTCTGGTTGCGCGCCTATGAGATCCCGGAAGGAGGGAAGGTGTCCAAGGGAAGGGCCATTCAGAATCTCATCAACATTCCCAAGGACGACAAGGTGAAAGCCTTTATCAATGCCCGGGACCTGAAAGATGAAGAATACATCAACAGCCACTTCATCACCATGTGCACCAAGGGAGGAGTCATCAAAAAGACTTCTCTCGAGGCCTACAGCCGCCCGAGGCAGAACGGGATCAATGCCATCAGCATACGGGAAGGGGATGCACTGCTCGAAGCCCGCCTGACCACGGGAAGCAGCGAGATCCTTATGGCCGCCAAGAACGGAAAATGCATCCGCTTTGAAGAGGACCGCGTCCGGGCGATGGGAAGAAATGCGAGCGGTGTCCGGGCCATTACTTTGAACGACAAAAAAGACGAGGTGATTGGCATGATATGTGTCAATGATGGAGAAGGAGACATTCTTGTGGTTTCAGAAAAAGGATACGGAAAACGATCGGCCCTCGACGATTACCGCATCACCAATAGAGGTGGTAAAGGCGTACGAACGCTTAATATCACAGGGAAGACAGGCGCGCTGATCGCTATAAAGAATGTGAATGACTCGGACGACCTGATGATCATCAACCGCTCCGGTGTCATGATCCGCATGGCCGTTGAGGAACTGAGGGTCATGGGAAGGAATACCCAGGGAGTGAAGCTCATCAATCTCAAGGAGAAGGACGAGATCGCATCGGTCACCAAGGTTCCGGGGGGAAAGGAAGAAGAGATGGAAGGAGCCGGCAATGAAGACGGCGCCAATGATGCCCCTGCTGAGAATAGCTAATTTTGAAAACAAAACCAGCGATGAAAAAGATCCTGCTTGTTTGCACCACTTTAGTTTCCATGGGTCTTTTGGCTCAGGAAGGCCCATACATCAGTGATGCGATCATCTCCATCGATAAGAACAATGACCTGAAGGAGGCCTACGGCTTTATTGAAGAGGCGGAGCGCATCATCAGTGAAAAGTCGCTGTCCGAGGTCAAAAGAAAGAACCTTCAGAAGTACTATTACTATCAGGGCCTGATCAATATGCGGATCCACCAAAGCAAGGATTCCACCATTCAGGCGCTCAACCCCAATGCACTGGACGAAGCCGCGGAATTCTTCATTCAGAGCTTGGCCTACGAGAAACAGACGGGAAAGGTCAAATTCACTGAGTTGAGCAGCTACAATCTGCAGCAGTGCGCCAACGCCATGTTCCAAAGAGGAGCTGCCATGTCCGATGCAGGGGACAAAGCAGGTGCAGCCGACCAGTTTCTGGCCGTTTACACTTTGAAAAGTGAAAAAATGGATCCACCTCTAATGGATACGACCTCCCTCTACAATGCCGTGCTTCTTTCTGAACAGGCTGGAGAGCAGAATACCGATTACCTGCAAAAGGCCATTGACGGGAACGAGAAGCTGCTGAGCATGGGCTACACTGGCATCAGCTGGACAGTTTTGGATATCACCTCTCAACAACGCGTTGTGGCAGGCTCCAAGGCCGCTGCAGATGGAGTCATCGCTCAACAAGCTGAAAAATACAGTGACCCACAACCAACAGAGAGTGCAACTCCAGACATATACAAGGCCCTTGTTCGCCTCTACAAGAAGACCGGACAAACAGAGAAATACCAGGATATTCTGAGCAGGGGCAGAGCAGCCTATCCTTCAGACGACTTCTTTGTGAAATACGAGTTACAGGACTTTTTGGATGCCAAGGACTACGATTCTGCCATGAAGAACCTCGACCTGGCCATTGCAAGCGATCCGGAAAATGGTTTGTTCTACTACGTAAAGGGATTCATCCAGTCTTCTGAAATGGGCGATAATGCAGGTGCGTTGATCTCCTTTGATAAGGCGCTTGAACTGGATCCAACCAATGCAGACGCCATGTATATGAAGGGTTTCATCTTCGTTGACCGTGCCAATGACATTACTGAGGAGATGAACAAGTTACCGCTGAACGCCAAGACCAAATACAAGCAGAAGAAGGCAGAACAGAAAGCGGAATTCGAAATGGCATTGCCATTGTTTGAAAAGGCGTTTGAACTGAAGCCATCAGATGCGGATGTGATCCGGGCGCTTAAAGAAGTTTACTACAAACTGGACATGCCCGAAAAGAGCATGGAGATGAACAAGTTGCTGCAGTCCATGCCAGCCGAATGATGTATTAACAATAAAGAGATGTGAAACTAGAAAATGTCAGATTTCCTGT